>JAJQBY010000031.1 GCA_021203045.1 Oscillospiraceae bacterium
GCTGCGGGCCATGCTCCAGCTATGTGCTGGAGTACACCACGCAGTATTTTGATGTGACGCTGCTGTTTTATAATCCCAACATCCGCCCGGAGGCGGAATATGACCGGCGGCTCGCCACGCTGAAGCAGCTTTTGGCGGCCATGCCTATGGAGCACCCCCCGGCCCTGCGGGAGCCGGGCTGGCAGGGACAGCGGTTTGAGCAGGCTGTCAGGGGCATGGAGGACCTGCCGGAGGGCGGCGCGCGGTGTGCCGTATGCTTTCGCCTCCGGCTGGAGGAGACGGCGCGGCAGGCGGCAGAGGGCGGTTTTGATTATTTCGGCACGACGCTGACCGTCAGTCCACACAAAAACGCTCCGCTGATCAATCAGATAGGGGAGGCCCTGGCGCAAAAATACGGCGTCAGATGGCTACCCTCAGATTTCAAAAAACGCAACGGCTACCTCCGCTCTATCCAACTCTCCAGGGAATACGGGCTCTACCGGCAGGAATACTGCGGCTGCGGTTATCCCGAAAAACAGGAGAGTACGGATGTTGACACGGACGTAAAAATGGTATAATATAGCATTACAAGCAATAGGGGTGCTGGGATAACGGCCCGGCTGAGATAGTGTACCGATACACTGGACCCTGGAACCTGATCCGGGTAATGCCGGCGTAGGAAAGCCACGGCGCAAGCCGTGTATGACCGCCGGCCGGGTACGGAGCTTACCTGGCCGGCGATTGGTTTTCCTCTCAATTTTGAAAGGAGAGATTCCCAATGAAAAGAATCACCACACGCAAGCTCGTCGAGAGCGCCATCTTTATCGCCCTGGCTACTGTTCTGAGCCTGGTGCAGATACCCATGCCATTTGGCGGCGGTCTGACCGCGTGCAGTATGCTGCCCCTGGTCATCATCAGCTTCCGCTACGGCTGGAAGTGGGGCGCCGTCACGGCCTTCGTATACAGCATTGTCCAGCTGATCCTGGGCGTCAGCAACGTAGGGTATGCGTCCAGCTTTATCATGGCTGTCGGCATTATTTTCCTGGATTATATCATCGCCTATACGGTCATCGGCCTGGCCGGGATTTTTGACAAGTGGGTCAAAAATCCCCGCGCTGCCGTGGCGGTGGGTATTGTCGTTACCTTCTGCCTGCGGTTTGTGTGCCACCTTATCAGCGGCGCATGGATATGGGGCGTGTGGATGCCGGAGGAATTTATGGGCATGACCATGACCGGCCCATGGCTCTACTCCTTCCTGTATAACGGCTGGTATATGCTGGGCGAGATTGTCCTGACGCTGATTGTCACCATGCTCATCTACAAGCCCCTGCAAAAATATTTCCGGGGCGAGGATTTGCCGAAGGCGTAAGATCGAGAATAATAGCACAGGCAAAGCGGATGGGCTGGAACCATCCGCTTTTGCTTTGGAAAATGGGAATTTTCATATTGACACGGCTTTGGATTTTCTATATAATATTGCAGTTAGCGGTTTGCTAATGGACCGTGAGCTTGTCAACTACTTCGGCGTTGCCGATGTTGAGTAAATATCAAACACAGAAAGGAATCAACAAACATGAAGCGCACTTATCAGCCCAAAAAGCGCCACGCCCAGAAGGAGCATGGCTTCCGCAAGCGTATGGCTACCCGCAATGGACGCAAGGTCCTCTCCGCCCGCCGCGCCAAAGGCCGCAAGAGACTGAGCTACTGATCCGGCCCGGATTGGGGCGTCCCAGTGAAATACACTTCCTCTCTGAAAACGAACAATGACTTCCGCCGGGTCTATAAGCGGGGGACGAGCGCTGTGCGCCCGTGCCTGGTGCTGTATGCCCGGAAAAATAAGGGACAGGAGAACCGCCTGGGCCTCACTGTGACGACGAAGGTCGGCAAGGCCCACACGCGCAACCGCGTGCGCCGTCGTCTGCGGGAGATATATCGCCTGCACGAGACCGAATTCCGGCCCGGCTATGACTGGGTCATCGTGGCCCGGACGCGGGCGGTGCAGGCCAGCTATCAAAGGCTGGAAAAGGAGCTTCTGTCTGCAAGCCAAGAGCTGGGGGCATCGCTGCGATGAAGCGTGTGCTGCTGGCTATTGTGCGTTTCTACAGGAAGTATATATCCCCGGTGACGAAGCCGTGCTGCCGGTTCATCCCCACCTGTAGCGAGTATGCCATGATTGCCATTGAACGCTACGGCGCCTGGAAGGGCGGCTGGCTGGCGCTCAAGCGTATACTGCGGTGCCACCCATTCCACTTTGGGGAACACGATTTTTACGATCCCGTGCCGTAACGAATGATTAGGAGAATTATATGTTAGACGCGATTGCAAAACCGTTTGGCAAGCTGATGCTCTGGTTTTACAACTGGACAGGCAACTACGGCGTAGCCGTTATCCTGTTCGCCCTGGTCGTTAAGCTCATCCTGCTGCCCTTCCAGCTGAAAAGCAAGAAAAGCATGATGCGCACCAGCCGTATGACCCCCCGGCTCAAGGAGCTGGAAAAGAAATACGGCAATGACCAGCAGAAGTACCAGCAGGAGGTCAGCAAGCTATATAAGGAGGAGGGCGTGAACCCCATGTCGGGGTGCCTGTGGTCCCTGCTGCCTTATCCTATCCTGCTCGCCCTGTGGCGCGCTATCCGTTACCCCCTGACAGTCATGATGGGCGTTTCCTCGGAGCTTTTGTCCGAGGGAGGCGCTATCTACGAAAAGCTGGTCGAGCTTGGCTATAACCTGGCCGACTACTCCACCAGAAATACGGCGGAGACCTACCAGCAGATATTCCAGTCCCAGTTTATCACCGAGCATTTTTCGGACTTCTCCGGTTTGTCGGATAAGCTGCAGGCCATATCCTATAAGTTCCTGGGGATGGATCTGGGCCAGACGCCCAGCTTCAGAGTCTGGGCCTGGGATTGGAGCAGCCCATCCGTATGGGGCCCGGCTCTGGGACTTTTCCTGATTCCGGTGCTGGCAGCTGTTCTGAGCTGGCTTTCCATGAAGGTCTCTATGGCGGCTCAGCCTCAGACCAAGGATACCCAGAGCACGAATGCTACCATGATGCTGATGATGCCCGTCATCTCCCTGTGGATCTGCTTCACCATGCCCGGCGTCATGGGCGTTTACTGGTGCGTCCAGTATGTGTTCTCCATGATCCAGGAGCTTATCCTGAATAAGATATTCAACCGTCAGCTGGATATTGAGGACGCGGACCGCATCGAGCGGGAGAAGGCCCGTGAGGCTGAGCTGGAGGCCAAGCGTCAGGCTACGGAGAAGCTGAAGGCCGAAGGGGCTACTACCGTCAATAAGAACACCTCCAAGAAAAAGCAGCAGGCTGCCGCCGCCCAGAAGGAGACGGAGCGGAAGGCTGCCGAGGCCCGCGCTGCCAGGCTGGCAAAGCGCGGCCAGACAGGAGAGGAGATACCGCCCTCCCAGGTTGGAAACCGGCGGTATGCCCGCGGACGGGCCTATGTGCCTGACCGCTATACCAATCCGGAGGAAGCCGAGGAAAAGACGGCGGCTGCCGCCGCTGAGAGCGTGGATTACACGGCTGAAATGGCTGACGCCGTGACCGAGATCCCGGAGGAGGCTGTGGGTGAGACTGCGGCCCTGCCGGAGAGCGAAGAACCGGCGGCTGAGACGGTGGAGGCAACACCTCAGTGAGGCACAGCCGGCAGAGGCGGAAGCAGAAGCGGCAGAGGAAGCGCCCGAGGCTGAGAGCGAGGCTGACGAAGACGAGCTGCCTGTCGCAGCTCAGGCGGCGGAGGCCGCCGCGCCGGCCGAGCCTGCCCAGACGGCAGACGATGATGCAGCCGATGCGGAGACAGACGCACCGGCAGACGATGATTAACGGAGGAATTTTGCAGCTATGTTTAAATCCATCGAAGTAAAAGCCAAGACTCCGGATGATGCTGTTTCCAAGGCGTTATCTCAGCTGGGCCTTGAGCGGGACGATATTTCAGTTGAGATCATTGAACGGGGCAAGAGCGGTTTTCTTGGCATAGGCGCCGTGGATGCCGTTGTCCGCGTGTCCTATGAAGCGCCGGACGAGCCTGCTCCCGTGGAGGAGCCGAAGGCAGAGGAAGTGCCTGCGCCTGTCCAGAAGAAGGAGGCAAAGCCTGCGCCCGCACCGAGCCAGGAGATGCCTGCCCGTGAGGAAGCGCCTGCACCCGAGGGCAAGAAGGAGGCTTCAGGGACTCAGGCGGAGCGGACAGAGGAGTTTCTGCGCGGCCTGCTGGAGCGCATGGGCGTAAAGGCGGAGATTGCCATCACCCCTCGCGAGGGCGGCGGACTGAATGTCGATCTGTCCGGCCAGGGCATCGGTGCTGTGATCGGCCGCAGGGGAGAGACCCTGGACGCTATCCAGCACCTCACCAATTATGCCGTGAACCGGGGCAGCGAGCGCCGGGGTCATATCAATGTGGACGCGGAAAACTACCGCGCAAAGCGGGAGGAATCCCTTGTGCGTCTGGCGGAGAAAATGGCCGCCAAGGCGGTGAAATATCGCCGCAATATGGCGCTGGAGCCCATGAACTCCTATGAGCGCCATGTGATCCACACCGCCCTTCAGGATTATGAGGGCGTTACCACCAGCTCCGTCGGCGTGGAGCCCAACCGGCGCGTGGTTGTGACCTATGTCCGCCCGGAGGAAAAGGAAGAAAAGACAGAGTACCAGGAATGGTGCTGAACTCTTTGCCGTATCTGCGGCGAAGACGTGAAAGGCTTTTATGATGAGGGGCCGGCCGCTGGCCGGTCCCTTTTTGAATGAGACAGAAGGAGGGACGGCCTGTGGTATTTTCCAGCGCGATATTCCTGTTCGCCTTTTTGCCGGTGCTGTATGCTGTTTACCGGCTGGTTCCGGGCATCAGGGGAAAGAACGTCGTTCTTTTGGCTTTCAGCCTTATATCCTATGCCTTTGGGGATGTTGTCTATTTGCCGCTGCTGCTGGCCTCCATCGTTATAAATTGGGGGGCAGGGCGGCTGCTGGGGGCGATGACACCGAAAACCAAAAGGCGTTATCTGGTGCTCGCCCTGACGGTGGCGCTGGATCTGGGACTGATGGCGGTGTTCAAATACCTGGATTTCATTATCGGGAATATAAACGCTCTGCTCGGCCTGTCCATCCCGTTGCCGGGAATCGCGTTGCCGCTGGGTATCAGCTTTTTCACCTTTACGGCCCTCAGCTATGTGATCGAGGTGTATCGCAAGCCCGGGAATATGGAAAGAAATATTCTGAAAACAGGGCTTTATATCTGCCTGTTCCCCACAATCCTGTCCGGCCCTATCGTTGGCTATAAGGCCTTTGCTCCTCAGCTCGAGGAGCGTGCCTGCTCCCCGGAAAAGACGGCGGCGGGCCTGCGCCGCTTTATATGCGGCATGGCAAAAAAGCTGCTGATCGCCGATACGGTAGGGGTTATGGTGGATGCTGTTTATGCCGGCTCCGTGCTGGATGCCCGCATCGCCTGGCTGGGGGCAGTCGGCTATGCGGTGCAGATCCTATTTGATTTCTCCGGCTATACGGATATGGCCCTGGGCCTGGGAAAAATGTTTGGCTTTGACTTTCCGGAAAACTTTGACCGGCCCTATACGGCTCTGGGCATGACGGACTTTTGGAAGCGCTGGCACATCAGCCTGACCGCCTGGTTCCGCAATTATCTCTATATGCCCCTGGTCATGAGCAAGCCCCTGCAAAAGCTCTATAAGCGTTGGGCAGCAAAGTATGGCCGTCCCAAGGCCAATAAGCTGTCTGTCCTGATACCCACAACGGTGGTATGGCTTCTGACCGGTCTGTGGCACGGGGCAGATTGGAGCTATGTCCTGTGGGGCCTGTGGCATGGGCTGTTCTGTCTGCTGGAGGGAGTGGGGATACTCCGCACGAAAAGACTGGAGGAGAGCATCCCGGGCCGGATGGTGCTGCATGTTTATACCTGGCTCGTGGTCCTGCTGGGAACGGTGCTGTTCCGCTCCGGCTCTATGGCCCAGGCGGGGCAAATGCTTGCGGCCATGTTCACAGGCTGGAGCTTCACTGCCCTGGGAACGCTGGAGCTGCAGCAGATGATGACCGGTCTGTGCGTGTTCTGCCTCGCATTTGGCATCGTGACCTCCATCGTGAGAGCGCCGAAGCTGAAGGACAGGCTCCTGGCAGCAAAGTGGGCAGAGCCGGTTTCCTATGCAGTTTGTGGGGGGCTGTTCGTTCTGTGCGTCATGAGCATGGCCCAGAGCGGCTTCCAACCCTTCATCTATCAGCAGTTTTAAAGGGGGCAGATGAGTATGAAAAGAGCGTTGTGTATCGTATTCATCGTCCTGTTTTTTGTTGCCTGTCTCGTTCCTGTCGTGGGGCTTGCCGTTAATGGCCCATCGGAGGCGGCGGCCAACGAGGCCCCTGTGGCCAAGCTCCGGCTGATAAAGCTGGACGGGACAATGAATAAGAGCTTTCTGTCCGATCTGCAGACCTACATCTCCAACGGCTTCTATCTGCGACTGAACCTGATAACCGCCTGGGATAAGCTGTGCGCCAATGTGTTTCATACCTCTGCCAATGAGGATGTCCTTATCGGGCCGGATGGATGGCTGTTTTATGGCGCGGCGGTGGATGGCCTTTCCGGTGCAAATCAGCTCACCGACCGGGAAATATGGTGCTGCGCCCGCAGCCTGTATCTGATGCAGGAGTACACGGAGAGCCAGGGGGCGGTCTTCGTTTTTGCCGTGCCCTGTGGGAAGTACACGCTGTACCCTGAGCACGCTCCATCCTATGTCACCGTGGCGGATGGGAGCAGCCTTACGCGCCTGACAGAGGCTATGGATGAGCAGGGCGTGAGCTATGCAGACCTTTATGCCGCTTTCACGGCTGCGGATGAGGAGCTCTATTGGAAATGGGACAGCCACTGGAACAGCAAGGGCGCGGCCCTGGCTGCGGATACCATCCTGGATGCGGCCGGGATGGAGAGCGATTATTTCTCCGGCCCCTTCACGGCGGAGGAAACCCACCTGGGCGATCTGTATGAGATGCTCTACCCCACAGGGACAGAGCTGGAAACGGATTATACCTGGAGCCAGGGCTTTACCTTTACCTATACCAGCAGCTTCGGCTCCTATGATGACGTCACCATCCAAACCGCCAACGAAAGCGGGACAGGCTCCCTGCTCATGTTCCGGGATTCCTCCGGACGGAATCTTTATCCCTATATGGCGCAGAGCTTCGCTGTGGCTATGTTCTCCCGTCTGAGCAGCTACCGCCTGGATTATATTGCGGAGCGGCAGGCGGATGTGGTGGTCATCGAGCTTGCGGAGCGGACCCTGGATTATCTCCTGGAGTACCCCGCCGTGTATCCCGCCCCGGAGCGGGATGAAAGCGTCCTGACCGGCGCCATAAAAACGGAGAGCACCCTGACGGCTGCCGAGGCCAGCGCGACCATGGAGGGTTATGTTCAGCTGGCTGGTACGCTTTCTGATACCGCTGTGGATTCCCCTGTCTACATTGTGACCGCTGATGGGGCAGTGTATGAAGCCATTCCGAACGTGGGCTCCTTTACCGCCTGGCTGCCGGAGGAAACAGAGTGGGAGACAGCGGCGGTGTATGTATTCCAATGATGAGCTTGAAGGGGAAAGGCGGCCCCTGCTGCCGGAAAACAAACGATAAAGAGGGCGATACCTGTGAAAAACGGTATCGCCCTTAAATTATTATCAGATAAGCTCACTCTTGCTGGCCGGGGAGATTCAGACGATCGAGTTAACCATGAGGTCTTAAGCGTATTGAATCGTCCTACCGGGGCAGCTTTTGCTCCAGCCAGGAGAGAACGTCGTCCCAGACCTCCTGTTTGTTCAGCTCGTTTAGCACCTCGTGCCGTGCGCCGGGGTAGAGCTTTACGGATACGTCTGACATGCCGGCCTGACGGAAGCAGGCGGCCGTCTTGTTCACGCCCTTGCCGTAGCTGCCTACCGGGTCGGCGTCTCCGGCGATGAACAGTACGGGCATTTCCCTGTCCATTTTTGCCAGATGTGATTTCCGGCAGATAATGCCGAGCCCCTCCATCATATCCCGCATAAGCCCTGCTGTGGTAGTGAAGCCGCACAGAGGATCGGCGTCATATTTGCGCACGACCTCCTTATCCCGGCAGATCCAGTCATTTTCCCCGAGCGGGTCATCGATGCCCTTCATATAACTGCCGAAGGCTATATTTTGCAGGGACTTGCTCCGATATTTGCTGCCATGGGCCCGAATCTCCCGCTGGGCCAGCATCTTTCCCGCCTTGCATACGATGGCGGAGTGATAACCTGTGCCGGACAGGATGCAAAGCTCGTGATCGCCGGGATACCAGCCCAGATAGGTCCGGGCGATGAAGCTGCCCATGCTGTGGCCGAATAAAACCAGCGGAGCGTCCGGATGCTGTGCCCGCAACTGCTCTCGCAGTATTTTCTCATCCTGCACCAGGCAGGACCAGCCGTTCTCCTCGCCAAACCAGCCAAGCTCCGAGTCATCCGCGATGCTTTGACCGTGCCCCAGATGGTCGTCCCTGACGATCAAAAAGCCACGCTCCGCCATAAAAGCGGCGAAGTCATTGTATCGCTCTATATACTCTGCCACGCCGTGGACGATCTGTATGACCGCGCGAACGTCTCCCTCCGGCGTCCATTGACGGCAATGGATCTGGTTGACTCCGTTGGAGGAGCAAAACGAAAAAACATTGGAACGAACCATGAAAATATACCTCGATTTCTTTACAGATATGGGTATGTGTTGGATGAATGTTATTGATTCAACATTATTATACATGGAACCCGTTCTATGCGCAAGCAGGATTTGGACCGGCTGCGGGAATCAACGTAAATTGTCGGTGTACGGTTACATATGACCCCGGCGATGGCAGTAAGGAAGACGTCTGGACGAAAAAGACGGTGACAAGCAGCGGCGGAAGTAGTACAATGACAACACGGTATGCGCCTTCTCCGCAGCGTCAGGCGAAAGGTATTCAGGTGAGTCACAAGAAATATGCTCAGTTGACGGGAACGTTGAATACACGATATCCGAACCTGCAGCCAGAGGATGGGGAAAGAATCATTTATGACGCCAACTATGGGTACAGAGTTGTTGCGGATGGATATGGCGGCCTTGTGATCAAACAGCGATGGAAGTTGAACTAGGAGGAGATAGCGATGACAGTGCATGAAGAATATGTGGCGGTTATTTCAGAACGCTATGGCCAAATAAAAAATGAAAGTTATGAAATGGGGGGCTATTATTCTTGCGTGTCCTTAGCCCCTGAGCAATACAAGGTTGAGGCATCTATGCTGGCATTTGTGAAAAATCATCCTGATGCATCACTGAAAGAGGTTTGCGATTATTTCGGGGAAATTACGCCCGTAGGTTTAGCTCCTGGTGACGATGGAGCTGACCTGTGGGAGGATTAGTATGAGAAAAGATAGAGGGTTGATATGGCCAAAGACGATTACGATGTTTTAGTATATAAAATTATTGTCTACCTGTATGCCTGTATGAAGCGGAAGATCATATTTGACGAAGCCGTATTTTTTAAAACGGTCGGGCGAGGCGAGGTTTCTGAGGACTATTTCACAGATGTGTTGCGGTTGATGCAGGATGAAAAACTCATTGAGGGGGGGTGCGATAACCAAAGCATGGGGCAACACCTATATCCTGGCCTCCGATTTGCACGACATGAGCATCACGGCCAGTGGAATCCACTATCTGGAGGAAAATGGGAAAATGAAAGCTGTCCGGCAAACGCTGGTAGATACAGCTGACGCCATTGCGGCTCTGGCAGCAATGATCAACCTGAATTAGATGAACTGCATATGATACCCGAAAGGAGGCTGTATGCTTGGCTCTGAAATAATGTGAAAAATGTTTGTATGCCCCATTACCTGGGAAACGGTATGAACGGATGTTCCGGATGCAACCCACACATCTCCCAAAATGGCATAGTCACATTTCCCGACGGCTGTCTGTAGGTCAACCACGTTTATGATGGCGTCTACCGTTGCATCCTCCGCCGCAAGAAACAATCTGCTTTCGCGGCAGATTTTGAAAGAGAAAAATCTTTCAAAGTTTACAAAATATTTACAAAGTGGAAACAAGCATTGAAACAGCGAGGGAAAAGGTGTATAATCAATTTTGTCAAAAAACAATCATTTTCGACTTGACCTGAGGATGCAATGAGTATTTGCCCCAGTCGTTGGGTATAAATAAAAATATTTTGCAATCGACAGGGAGGAGAATCATGAAAAAATTCATAGCATTGATGCTGACCATAGCGCTGGTATTCGCGCTGTCTACGGCAGCGTTTGCGGCGGTCACAGAAAG
>JAJQBY010000105.1 GCA_021203045.1 Oscillospiraceae bacterium
GTCCGGGCTGGTCCGGGGGGAGCGGGTGCTGGTGGGCTCCGCCAGCTTCATGAACCTGATGGGCATACGCCTGCCCCAGAACATATCCGTGAAAAACACCATCTGCACCGCCTTCGGCCAGGAGCTGGTCGCGGTGTTCGTGCTGGACTATACCCCCACCTCCAGCGTGCAGGAGGCCCTTGTGACCCTGCTCCAGGGCCGGACTCAGCCGGTGTTCGCCATCCGGGACTTCAACATCACCCCCCTGATGATACGCCAGCTTTTCCGCATGCCCACGGATAACTTCAACTTCCCCAGCTTCCGGGAGCGGTACCGCCTGGCAAGCGCCGCCGACCGGGAGGGCTGCCCCATGGCGGCCATCGTCTACCGGGCGGGCATGGGCCCCATGGTGGACGCGGTGGAGGCCGGACGCCGGCTTTATAACACCTGCCGCATCGGCACCATCCTGTCCCTGCTGGGCTCCATTACCGGCATGCTGGTCATGTTCCTTCTGTTCCGGGCCGGGTCCTTCGATACCGCCACGGCGGAGAACGTGCTGTCCTATATGATTCTGTGGGCCATGCCCGTGGTGATTCTTTCCTTCGGACAGGGCCGGTAGGCCGGGAAAAATCATTGACAATTTTGCCAAATTTAAAATTAACAGTTGTGAACCTTTTTGTAATCGTGTATAATTTTAATTTAGGAGTACCGAGTACTAGAGTACCAGAAGGAGAACGCACCAAATGAGCTATGCACTGAATAACATCCGCAGCATTTGCCTGCTGGGTCACGGCGGCAACGGTAAGACCTCTCTGGCCGAGAGCATCCTCTCCGTAGCCGGTATGACCGACCGCCAGGGCCGCGTGGCCGACGGCAACACCGTTTCTGACTTTGACCCGGAGGAAATCCGCCGTCAGATCAGCATCGCCTCCGCCACCATGTACGCCGACTGGCAGGGCTACAAAATCAACATCATCGACACCCCGGGCTTTTTCGACTTCGCCGGCGAGGTATACCAGGCCCTGCGCGTGGCCGACTGCGGCGTGATCTGCGTATCCGCCAAGGACGGCCTGAACGTGGGCGCGGAAAAAAGCTGGAAATACCTGAAGGACGCGGGCAAGCCCCGGGCCATATACATCTCCAAGCTGGACGAGGAGCATGCGGACTTCGACCGCACCTTCGACGCCCTGCGGGAGAAGTTCGGCCACTCCGTCTGCGCCATGTCCGCCCCCATCAAGGAGGGGGACAAATACGTGGGCATCGTGGACGTCATCACCAAAAAGGCCTATAAAATGGAAGGGGCCAAGCGGGTGGAGATCCCCGTTCCCGATTCCATGACCGCCCGGCTGGATGAGCTCTATACCGAGCTTGCGGAGTCCGCGGCGGAGACCAGCGAGGAGCTGATGGACAAATACTTCGAGACCATGGAGCTCAGCCCGGAGGAAATCTCCGGCGCCCTCAGCGGCGGCGTGGCCGAGGGCGGCATCTGCCCGGTCTACTGCGGCAGCGCCTTCACCGGTCTCGGCACCCGGGTTCTGCTGGACGCCGTCATCAGCATCTTCCCCCAGCCCTCCGAGGGCGGCCAGGCCCTGGACCCCAACGGCCCGGCCAAGGCCATCGTATACAAGACCGTCTCCGACCAGTTCGGCAAATTCTCCCTGTTCAAGGTGGTCTCCGGCAAGGTGACCCCCGATATGACCCTCACCAACGCCCGCAGCGGCGCGCAGGAGAAGCTGGGCCACATCTACATCATGCAGGGCAAGAAGAACATCGAGGTCACGGAGATCGCCTGCGGCGACTTCGGCGCCGTTTCCAAGCTCAGCGACACCAAAACCGGGGATACCCTCTGCGCCGCCGGCGCGGTGGAGGCCCTGCCCGGCATCACCTTTGACGTTCCCTGCTACCAGATGGCCATTTCCCCCAAGGTAAAGGGCCAGGACGACAAGGTAGCCCAGGGCCTGACCCGACTGAACGAGGAGGACCCCTCCTTCACCGTCACCCTGAACGCGGAGACCCACCAGCAGGTGGTGGCCGGCGCCGGCGATATGCACATCGACGTGCTCTGCTCCAAGCTGAAAAGCAAATTCGGCGTGGAGGTGGAGCTCTCCCCCGCCCGCGTGGCCTACCGGGAAAAAATCCGCAAGACCCTGGACACCCACGGCCGCCACAAGAAGCAGACCGGCGGTCACGGCCAGTTTGCGGACGTGAAGATCCGCTTCGAGCCCCAGAGCGAGCAGGAGGATATGATCTTCGCCGAGGAGGTGTTCGGCGGCAGCGTGCCGAAGAACTTCTTCCCCGCCGTGGAAAAGGGCCTGCGGGACTGCTGCACCAAGGGCGTGCTGGCCGGCTATCCCATGGTCTATCTGAAGGCCGTGCTGTACGATGGCGACTTCCACCCCGTGGACTCCTCCGAAATGGCCTTCAAGACCGCAGCCGGTCTTGCCTATAAGGAGCTGGTAAACGCCAACCCCGTCATCATGGAGCCCATCGGCCTGCTGAAGGTCACCGTGCCGGACGCGAACCTTGGCGACATCATGTCGGATATCCCCTCCAAGCGCCGGGGCACCGTGCTGGGCATGACCGCCAGCGACGGCATGCAGGTGGTGGAGGCTGAGGTCCCCATGGCGGAGATGACCACCTACGCCATCGACCTGCGCAGCATCACCCAGGGCCGCGGCTCCTTCACCCTGGACTTCATCCGCTACGACGAGACCCCCGCCAACGTCCAACAGAAGATCATTGAGGAAGCCAAGGCGCAGGCTGACGCCGAGTAATATATAACCAGTATGCAAAAGGGGTCGTATCCTGATACGGCCCCTTTTATACCGACTGCGGCGGGCCTTTTTCCGTCCTTGTGCGTATAAACAGGAGATACTTTCTTGAGCAAGAAAACCAAAGACAGCTTCTATTCCCTGTGGACACTGGCCATCCTCCTCTGCCTGGCCCTGTCCGTATTCGCCCTTCTGTTCGCCTCCTGCTCTAAGGGCGGGACGGCGGAGACGGCGACAGAAACGGAGACCGAAACCGGAACGGAGGCGGAGCCCCTCATCATCGACGGCACCGCCGTCACCTTCACAGAGGACACCGCCGGAGACGATACCGCCACGGAGGCCGAAACCACGGACGATACCGCCGGGGATAGCGAAGATGCCGAGACCGGCACGACGGACGAAGAAGCGGAAGAAGCAGAAGTGGAAACAGAGACCGGAGACGAGACCACGGACTGACCCGGCAGAGGCCGCCTCCGCACACGCTCCGGTTTTTATGAAAATCCAAAGTCCGCTAATATTTTTTCATAAAACCGCCATCACCCCCTCCCATCCCCCTATTGACAACGCCACGGGGGTGGTGTATACTCATTGCTGTCAACTGAATCAGGATCTTCAGGGCGGGGTGAAAGTCCCCACCGGTGGTTACAGCCCACGAGCCGCAAGGCATGACCTGGTGTGATTCCAGGGCCGACAGTACAGTCTGGATGAAAGAAGATCGCATACCGCAATCCCCTGCGTCAATGCGTATGAGCCGCCCTGGAATGGACATCATTCCGGGGTTTTTGCATTTCCCGCCGGCGGCGGGCGCGATCGCCCCGGAAGCCTCCTTCGGATATTTTCGCTGTAAAGGTCGATGATACAGATATGAACGACAAGGACTATATGACCCTGGCCATCTCCCTGGCGGAGAAGGGCCTGGGCTGGACGAACCCCAACCCCATGGTGGGGGCCGTCATCGTGAAGGAGGGCCGCATCATCGGTCAGGGCTATCACGCCCGGTGCGGCGAGCTCCATGCGGAGCGCAGCGCCCTGCAGGACTGCACGGAGGGCCCCCGGGGCAGCACCATATACGTCACTCTGGAGCCCTGCTGTCATCAGGGCCGCCAGCCCCCCTGCACGGACGCCCTCCTGGAGGCCGGCATCCGCCGGGTCGTGATCGGCTCGGACGACCCCAACCCCCTGGTGGCCGGCAAGGGCATCGAAATCCTCCGCAGCCACGGCCTCCGGGTGGAGACCGGCCTGCTGAAGGAGCAGTGCGACGGGCTGAACTATGTGTTCTTCCACTATATCCAGACCGGCAGGCCCTATGTGGTGATGAAATACGCCATGACCATGGACGGCAAGATCGCCACCTATACCGGGGCCTCCCAGTGGATCACCGGGGAGGCGGCCCGGGCCCGGGTCCATCAGGACCGCCACCGCTATGCCGCCATCATGGCGGGGGTGGGCACCGTCCTGGCAGACGATCCCATGCTGACCTGCCGCATCCCCGGGGGCCACGACCCCCTCCGGGTCATATGCGACAGCCGCCTGCGCATACCGCCGGACAGCAATATCGTGAAAACCGCCGGGGACGTGCCCACCGTCATCGCCGCCGTACAGCCTGATGAGACCAAACGGGCCGTCCTGGAGGCCGCCGGGTGCCGGGTGTGGGACCTGCCGGAGAGGGACGGCCACGTCAGCCTTCCCGCCCTGATGGACCGGCTGGGCCGGGAGCGCATCGACAGCGTCCTTCTGGAGGGGGGCGGGACCCTGAACTGGTCCGCCCTGGAAAGCGGCGTGGTCCAGCGGGTGCAGGCGTATATCGCCCCCAAGCTTTTCGGCGGCCCGGGCAAGGCCCCTGTGGGGGGCGCGGGCGTGGCCCTGCCGTCCCAGGCCTTTATGCTGAAAAGCACCACCGTCACCCCTTTGGGGGACGATTTCCTGCTGGAAAGCGAGGTGGAACAGGATGTTCACCGGAATCATTGAGGAAATGGGCGTCGTCCGGGCCGTGAAGCGGGGGGCCAACTCCTCCCTTCTCTCCATCGGGGCCGATGTGGTCCTGGCCGATCTGAAAATCGGGGACAGCGTAGCCGTGAACGGGGTGTGCCTCACCGCCACCACCGTGGACAGCGGCGGCTTCACCGCCGACGTGATGCACGAGACCCTGAACCGCTCCTCCCTGGGTGCCCTGTCCGTGGGCAGCCCTGTGAATCTGGAGCGGGCCATGGCCGCCAACGGCCGCTTCGGGGGCCATATCGTCTCCGGCCATATCGACGGCACCGGCCGTATCCTGTCCGTCCGGCGGGACGACATCGCCCTGTGGTACACCATAGAGGCGGCCCCCGCCCTGCTCCGGTATATCGTGGAAAAGGGCTCCATCGCCATCGACGGCATCAGCCTGACCGTGGCCGCCGTCACGGACAGGGATTTTTCCGTCTCCCTGATACCCCATACCGCCAGCGTCACCCTTCTGGGCCGGAAGCGCCCCGGGGACATCGTGAACCTGGAAACGGATATCATCGGCAAATATGTGGAAAAGCTGATGCAGCCCCAGGAGCCCGCCGCACAGCAATCAGGCGGCATAACATTAGAATTTCTGGCCGAAAACGGCTTTTAAGCAATCGCCAAAGGCAGGCCTTTGGCGAGGGGGGCAGCGGCCCGACCCGCGCACTCGGCGTCCGCCGTTGGCGGCCACCTCGCACACTGCACGCGCTAAGAGCCGCGCTTCGCACGGTTGCGCGTTTGCACACCGCCTGCGGGCGGTAGTCCCGGGCCGATAAGAGTTTTTGTCCACGTACACGCCGCGGCCAAAAACAGATTTAGATTTTATTTCGCCGCTGCGGCGGCGAAACTCTGCGAGGCTTTTTGCCAACCATGATATACTCCAAGGAGGAAATCGCAATGTCTCAATCCCAGTTTCAGTACAACACCATCGAGGAGGCTTTGGAGGAGCTGCGCCAGGGGCGCATGATCCTCTGCACCGACGACCCGGACCGGGAGAACGAGGGGGACCTGATATGCGCCGCCCAGTTCGCCACCACGGAAAACGTAAACTTCATGGCCAGTCACGCCAAGGGCCTGATCTGCATGCCCATGTCGTCGGCCTATATCCATAAGCTGAACCTGCCCCAGATGGTCTCGGACAACACGGACAACCACGAGACGGCCTTCACCGTCTCCATCGACCATGTGTCCACCACCACGGGCATATCCGCGGCGGAGCGCTCCATCACCGCCATGAAGTGCGTGGAGGAGGGGGCCAGGCCCGAGGACTTCCGCCGTCCCGGCCATATGTTCCCCCTTCAGGCCAGGCCCAACGGCGTCCTGGAGCGGAACGGCCATACGGAGGCCACCGTGGACCTGCTGCGCCTGGCGGGCCTGGAGGAATGCGGCCTGTGCTGCGAGATCATGCGGGAGGACGGCACCATGATGCGCACCACGGAGCTTCAGCAGAAGGCCGTGGAGTGGGGCGTCAAGTTCATCACCATCCACGACCTGCAAAGCTACCGCAAGCGCCATGAAAACTTCGTGGAGCAGGTGGCCGTCACCCGGCTGCCCACCAAATACGGAGAATTCACCGCCTACGGCTATCGGAACACCCTGAGCGGGGAGCATCATGTGGCCCTGGTGAAGGGGGATATCGGCGACGGCCGGGACGTGCTGTGCCGGGTCCACTCCGAGTGCCTGACCGGGGACTGCTTCGGCTCCATGCGCTGCGACTGCGGCGATCAGCTTCACGCCGCCATGACCCAGATACAGGCCGAGGGCCGGGGCATCCTGCTGTATATGCGTCAGGAGGGCCGGGGCATCGGCCTGCTGAACAAGCTGAAGGCCTACGCCCTTCAGGACCAGGGGCTGGACACCGTGGACGCGAACCTGGCCCTGGGCTTTGCCGGGGACCTGCGGGAGTATTACATCGGCGCGCAGATTCTGCGGGACCTGGGGGTAAAGACCCTGCGGCTGCTGACCAACAATCCGGACAAGGTCTATCAGCTCTCTGACTACGGCATGGAGATCGTGGAGCGGGTGCCCATCCAGATGGAGGCCACCAAGGAGGACCTGTTCTACCTCCGCACCAAGCAGCACCGCATGGGACATATTTTGAACTATTAACTCATTCGGGATAAAAAGCGTTGCTTTTTATCCCGAATGAAGGGGTTGCGGCCCGACCCGCGCACTCGCTTGCGCTCGCACACTCCCGGGCCGAGAAGAATTTTTTGCCACGTACACGCCGCGGCAAAAAATGATTTAACTTTATTTGCGCCTGCGGGCGCAAACTCTGCGAGGCTTTTTCCATTAAAGCTCCGATTTCTGCAAATAACCTGCATAGGCATAAACAAACTATTAATTTCTAAGGAGGACTTTTTATCATGAATACCTTTGAAGGCAAGCTCATATCCAATAACGACATACGGGTGGGCGTGGTCGCCTCCCGGTTCAACGAGTTCATCGTTTCCAAGCTGGTATCCGGCTGCGAGGACGGGCTTCTGCGCCATGGGGTGCAGGGGGAGAACATCGACCTGGCCTGGGTGCCGGGGGCCTTTGAGATCCCCCTGATCGCTTCCAAAATGGCCCAGAGCGGCAAATATGACGCAGTCATCGCCCTGGGGGCGGTCATCCGCGGCTCCACCAGCCATTACGACGTGGTGTGCAGCGAGGTCTCCAAGGGCATCGCAAACGTGGCCCTGAACAGCGGCGTCCCCGTTCTGTTCGGCGTTCTGACCACGGACACCATCGAGCAGGCCATCGAGCGGGCCGGCAGCAAGGCGGGCAACAAGGGCTCCGAATGCGCCCAGAGCGCCATCGAAATGGTGAACCTGATCCGGACCATAGAGGCGTGAGCACAGCCACCATTATCCTGGATTACGACGGCACCCTCCACGACTGCATCCGGGTCTACGCCCCCGCCTTCCGCCTGGCCTATGACGGGCTGGTCCGCCGGGGCCTGATGCCCCCCAGAGCATGGCAGAACAGGGAGATCGAGGGCTGGCTGGGCCTGACCGCCGTGGAGATGTGGGACAGCTTCGCCCCCGATCTCTCCCAGGAGGACAGAGACGCCGCCAGCGCCCTGGTGGGGGAGGAGATGGTCCGGCAGATACGCGCCGGGAACGCCCGGCTCTACCCCGGCGCGCCGGAGGCGCTGGACGAGCTGAAGGCCGCCGGCCATCGGCTGATTTTCCTCAGCAACTGCCGCCGGAACTATATGCAGGCCCATAAGGAGGCCTTCCCCCTGGACCGCTGGTTTTCCGGCCTTTACTGCGCGGAGGACTACGGCTGGCGTCCCAAGACGGAGATATTCCTCTCCATCCGGGACCGGTTCCCCGGCCCCTATATCGCCGTCGGCGACCGCTATAAGGATATGGAGCTGGCCCGCGCCCACGCGCTGCCCGCCATCGGCTGCGCCTATGGCTACGGCAGCGAGGCGGAGCTGGCCGGGGCGGACGCCGTCATCCGCTCCCCCGCAGAGCTCCCCGCCGCCGTGGACACGCTGCTGACCCGGCAATGATATGAAGCATAAACCCCTCCCCGCCCTTTCGCATAGAATGGGCCAGGAGGGGTTTTACTCATCTGGAAAAAGCTGCGCTTTTCCCAGATGAAGGGAAGCGGCCCGACCCGCGCACTCGGCGTCCGCCTGCGGCGGCCACCTCGCACACTCCCGGGCCGAAAAGTATTTTTTGCCACGTACACGCCGCGGCAAAAAAATGATTTAGATTTTATTTGCGCCTGCGGGCGCAAACTCTGCGAGGCTGCGGAGCTTCTTCCATCTTATCACATT
The DNA here is from genome assembly GCA_021203045.1 of Oscillospiraceae bacterium. Taxonomy (GTDB): domain Bacteria; phylum Bacillota; class Clostridia; order Oscillospirales; family Oscillospiraceae; genus CAJOIG01. The sequence goes on from JAJQBY010000105.1 coordinate 8,509, forward strand.
TTATATCATAGGAGGTCGATATCATCATGGACACAGACCAATCGATACAGGAGAGCCTGGCGGGGTTTGACGCCCTGTGGCAGCGGGTAAGGGGGACGGACCGGCCCCGGGATGCGACAGAGGAAACTGCACCTGCCCCCCGCTTCCAGGAGGAGCAGACCCTGCAGGCCTTCATCCGGGAGGAGCTGTGCGCCGCCGCCTTCGACAGCGCCCTGGCCAGAATGCTCCAGGGCAGCGGCCGAACCGTCCTGCTGGCCCAGGCCGGGGAGGCCAAGCGCCGGGCCCACCGCCTCCAGGCGGAGTATTTCATTCTCACCGGCCTTTCCTGCGCGCCGGGAAACGGCGGCCGGCCGGTCTCCGGTAAGCTTGCCTCCCTCCGGGACGCCATGCTGCGGGAGGAGCGGCTTTCCCGGCGCTATGCGCAGGCCGCCGCCCTGACCGCCGTCCCCGGCATACAGCCCCTGTATACAGACTATGCCGCCGCCAGCGCCGCCCACGCCCAGGCCCTGCGGGGCCTTCTCATCGACGCCTTCGCCTGATAAAGCAGCCCGGCGGCACGCTTCCACACATTTACAAAAGCTTCACAGTTTGTTCACTCTCCCGTATAGTAAAGAGGATATATTAACATTTATTAATTTGAATATTGCGTTTCATTTATTCTTCATATTCCTCTGCTATACTTCCGGTGGGCTGGAAATCTCGAGACCACCGGAAACAAGGGAGACCCAAATCCATGAAAGCATCACAAACTGTCAAGCATGATTTTTTGTGCGTGGGCTTCGCCAAGTGCGGGACCTCCACGCTGCAAAAGATCTTCAAGGATCACAAGGACATCTACCTGCCCGCCATCAAGGAGACCTATCTGTATTTCTCCAAGGGCTACGACTGGTATCTGAACCGGTATTATGACAAGACCATCACCAAAAAGGTCGTAGGGGAGTTCAACCCCTGCTACACCATGGCGGTAAACACCCGCAGCACGGACGACATCGCCCGCCAGATACGCCAGGATTTCGGCCCGGACCTCAAGCTCATCTTTATTTTCCGCAATCCTGTGGATAAGCTGTTTTCCTGGTACAAATACGCCCTGCCCTACGGCTGGATATACGAAAAGCCGGCGGACAATATCGTCCCCGATATCGGCGCCGGCTTCGACGAATATGTACGCTCTCAATTTCATTACGACCGGAACGGCCAGCCGGGAAGTGCCGTCCTGGACCTGGGGGAAACCCCCGCACCTGCTACGCCCTGGAGGGAGAATATTCCAAATTCATCCAGTCCTTCCTGAAATTCTTCCCCAGGGAAAATATGATGTTCATCCTGTTTGAGGAATTCATCCAGGACGAGGAGGCCTGGTGCCGGGACATCATGGACTTTATCGGCGTGGAGCCAGACCCGGCCCTGAACTACAACGACATCGCAAACGAGGGGAACCGGGCCCCCAAAAGCGCCCGCTCCATCTGGTGCATGAAGGCCGTCAACAAGCTGCGCCACTGGTACAACAAATATGTCCCCTACATCAGCTATGGCACGGACTACGCCGCCATGCGGCTGACGATGAAGCTGGAATGCCGTCTGACCCGGCCCCTGACCGACCACAGCAAAATGTCCCCCGAGACCCGCAGGCTCCTGGAGGACTTCTACCGCAAGGACAAGCAGGCCGTGGAGCAGCTCCTGAACAAGGACCTGTCCCGGCTCTGGTTCGAATAAAGCAGATAAATTTATTTTGATTGCAAAAGACCCTCCGCCCCCGTGCAGGCGCACGGCGGCGGAGGGTCTTTATCATAAAACGAAGGTAAACGGCCCGGCCGCTATTGCGGCCCGGGCGCCGGGTCGCCGGCGTTTTCTGTCATCTCCGGCCAATACCAGCTTTCGAACAGCCGCTGTATCATGTCCAGCAGGTCCTCGTCGGAAAGCGCGTCCCGGCTTTGGAGGTTTATGGACAAGGCGTAAAAAATCCCGTAAAAATATATATCCCGCACCACCTGCTTTTTGGGGGTGTCATTGCCCAGCCGGGATACGTTGTGCGTTACATTTTCCCGTATTCTTCTCAAAAAGTGGGAGCGGTTCTGCTCCGACAGCAGGATGGACGCCCGTTCCTTATTTTCATGAAAGCAGCGGATGACGATCTCAAAAAACTGCCGCTGTCCCACCTGTCCCTCCCCATGCTGGGGCTCAAGGGCCTCCCGTATGCCTTGCAGGAGCTGGTCCTCCGCATATTCCATCAGGGCAAAAACGTCCTGAAAATAACGATAAAAGGTGGTCCGGTTGTATCCGGCCAGGTCCGTTATCTCCTGAATGGTGATCTTATAGATGCTCTCCCTTTTTGCCAGCTGAAAGAAAGCGTTGACAAAGGCCTCCCTGGTCGCCTCTGTGACCTCCGGCTGCTTTTTCATCGGTGCTCTGCCTTTCTGATCTCCGGACGGGTGATGTTTCCCCCGCCGATTTTGATTTTACGACGATATTATACAACACGTGTCGCGGCAAAACAAGCATCAAAGGGCCATCATGCGACACTTGTCGTAAATTGTTGCTTGATGAATGCCTCCCGGAGGAGTATCATTAATCATGCAACAGATGTCGTGCATGGATTCATCCGGAGTCCATGGCGACATATTATAATATCATGTTAATAAAATTTTTCAGGAGGTATATATGCTACACATCTTCAGTAACATGAAGGCCAAGGACAGATGGCTGGCGCTTTTGTGCGTGCTGTTTGTCTGCGGCCAGGTTTATTTTGACCTGCGGCTGCCGGATTACACGGCGGAGATCACCGTGCTGATAAGCAGCGAGGTGACCGAGATGTCCCAGTACTTCACGGCAGGCGGAAAAATGCTGGGCTGCGCTCTGTGCAGCGCCGGCTTAACGGTGATCGTCGGCTATATGGCGGCCCTTATCGCGGCGGATTTCTCCTTTGACATCCGCGAAAAGCTGTTCAACAAAGTGACGGCCATGGGCAGCGCCGAGATCAAGAAATTTTCCATCGCAAGCCTGATCACCCGCACCACCAACGATGTCACACAGATACACATGATTATCGCCATGGGGCTTCAGATGCTGATTCGCGCCCCCATCATGGCGATCTGGGCCATCATCAAAATCGTGGGCAAGAGCTGGCAGCTCTCCGCAGTTGTCCTGGCGGCGGTGGTGATCGTGGTAGGCTCCATGATCGTGCTGCTTGCCATCATGATTCCGAAGTTCCGCATTGTCCAGCGGCAGATCGACGACGTGAACCGGCTCACGGAGGAAAACCTCAGCGGCATCCGAGTCGTCCGTGCGTTCAACGCGGAAAAATATCAGGAGGATAAGTTTGAAACGGCAAACAGCGCCCTGATGAAGACCCAGCTGTTCACCGGCAGAGGGATGGCGTTCCTGTCCCCCATCATGATGTTCGTCCAGAGCTGTGTGTCCGTGGCTATTTATTATGTGGGCGCTGTGCTCATTAACGCCATCGACGTGCCCCTGACCGGCACGGCGGCTGAGATTGCCACCGCCATCTCCGACCGCTCGGTAATGCTGGGCGAGGTGGTCTCCTTCAGCTCCTATGCCCTGTATGTGATCATGTCCTTCGTGATGCTGCTGATGATCTTCATGCTGCTGCCCCGTGCGGCGGTAGCTGCCAATCGTATCAATGAGGTCATCGATTCCGACATCACCGTAAATGAGGGGACAGAACATAAATCCGACGAGGTCGGGAGCATTGAATTTAAGAACGTATCCTTCCGCTATCCCGACGCCTCGGAGGACTGCCTGAAGCATATCACGTTTTCGGCGAAGCAGGGGGAGACCGTGGCCTTTATCGGCGCAACCGGCTCCGGAAAATCCACCCTGGCCGGGCTCGCCGCCCGCCTGTACGACACCACGGACGGAACCGTCCTGCTGGACGGGAAGGACATTTCCAAATACAGCTTTGAAACGCTCTACGATAAGGTCGGCTATATTCCCCAGAGGGCGACCCTGTTCTCCAATACCGTGGAAGGCAACATCACCTTCGGAGACAGCGGACACGCCATAACCGTGGCCGCTGTGGAAAACGCCCTGGACATCGCCCAGGCAACGGATTTTGTCTCCGCTATGGACGACGGCGTGAACAGCTGGATAGCTCAGGGCGGTTCCAACGTATCCGGCGGGCAGAAGCAGCGCCTTTCCATCGCCCGGGCCATTGCCAGAAAGCCGGAAATTCTGATTTTCGACGATTCCTTCTCAGCCCTGGACTATAAGACAGACCGCACCCTGCGGCAGCGTATCAAAACCGATCTGAAGGACACGACCTGCCTGATCATCGCCCAGCGTATCGGCACCATCCGCCATGCGGATAAAATCGTAGTGCTGGATGACGGCGCGGTGGCCGGTATCGGGACCCACGACGAGCTGATGAAAAACTGCCCGGTTTACCAGCAGATCGCCCTGTCGCAGCTCTCTGCCGATGAGCTTGCGGCCAATGCGTAAGGAGGTGCTTTATCATGCCTGAAAGAAACAACAACAGCTCATCCGCGCGGGCCGGCGCCCCCATGAGGAGAGGCCCCATGGGCCGGGGTCCCATGGGCGGCGGTCCGGGCGCCGGCGGAAAAGCGAAAAACATGAGGGGCGCGCTGATGAGCCTTATGTCCTACATCAGGGGCCAGGCGGGCATCGTTATCTTTGCCCTGGTGTTGGCCGCCGCCGGCGCGGTATTTACCATCATCGGGCCGAACCAGCTCAGCCGGCTGACGGACTATATTTACGACGGCCTTTCCACCACCATTGACATGGACGGTATCCTGCGGGTGGCGCTGCTGCTGGTGGGGATATATCTTGCCAGCGCGGTGTTCAATTTCATCCAGCATTTTATCATGCAGACCGTGACCCAGCGCACCACCAGACGTTTGCGCGGGGACATTGACACCAAAATCAACCGTCTGCCCCTGAAATATTTCTCCGGCAACGCCGCAGGGGATGTGATGTCCCGCATGACAAACGACGTGGACATGATCAGCCAGGCCATGTCGAACAGCCTGTCGAACCTGGTCACCGCCGCGGCCCAGTTCATCGGCTGCCTGATCATAATGTATTACACCAACTGGATTATGGCCTCCACCACTGTTGTGGCGACCCTTGTCGGCATTATCCTGATGGTGGTCATCATGAGCCACTCTCAGAAATACTTCATCGCCCGACAGGAGAGCATTGGTGACCTGAACGGCTATATTGAGGAAATGTACAGCGGCCACGACGTCATCCGCATTCTGAACGCCGAGAACGAAGTGACCGGCAAATTCTCCTCCCTGAGCCGGGCGGTGCGGAAGGCGGAGTTTCGCTCTCAGTTCCTGTCCGGCCTGATGCAGCCGCTGATGACGTTTATCGGCAACCTTGGCTATGTGGCGGTCTGCGTGGTGGGCGCATGGCAGATCATCGAGGGCAATACCACCTTCGGCGTGATCACGGCGTTTCTTATCTATACCCGCCTGTTTGAGTCCCCCCTGCGGCAGATTTCCATGGCCATGACCCAGGTTCAGTCCTGCGCCGCCGCCTCCGAGCGTGTCTTTGAATTCCTGGGCGAGGAGGAGATGGAGGACGAATCCGACAAGACCCAGCGCATTGATACCGTACACGGCGAGGTGGAGTTCCGGCATGTGAAATTCTCCTATCCCAGCGCCCCCGAAAAGGAGATCATCCACGACTTCAACGTGAAGGTAGCGTCGGGACAGAAGGTGGCCATCGTCGGCCCCACCGGCGCGGGCAAGACCACTATGGTCAACCTGCTGATGCGGTTCTTCGAGCCCACGGGCGGCGAGATCCTGATCGACGGCGTTCCCACCTCGAACATTCCCCGGAGCAACGTACACAGCCAGTTCGGCATGGTTTTGCAGGACACCTGGCTGTTTGAGGGGACCGTCCGGGAGAACCTTCTCTATAACACGGAGGGCGTCACGGACGCGCAGATGATCGAGGCCTGCAAGGCCTGCGGCATACACAGCTTTATCCAGGCGCTGCCCCAGGGCTATGACACCGTCCTGAGCGACAACACGGCCATCTCCGCCGGCCAGAAGCAGCTAATGACCATCGCCAGGGCCATGATTCAGAACAGCCCCATGCTGATTCTGGACGAGGCCACCTCCAGCGTGGACACCAAGACGGAGATGCTGACCCAGCAGGCCATGGATACGCTGACGAACAAGCGCACCAGCTTCGTCATCGCCCACCGCCTTTCCACCATCAAAAACGCCGACATCATCCTGGTCATGCGGGACGGCGATATTGTGGAGCAGGGCGATCACGAGCAGCTTCTGAAGCAAAACGGCTTCTATGCGGAGCTGTATAACAGCCAGTTCGAGGAGGTGTCCTGACCCATCGGGACGGAGCGTCCCACGCTTATCCGCTTACCCGGTATTTTTTCCTTATAAGCTTCCCATACCCCAGCAGCGGAAGGCCCCGCCGCCCCCATCAGGACGGAGGGGCCTTTTGCATACGCTTTACAGCAGGCGCACAGACAATAAAGGGATATTTTGCTTGACTTTTCACAATCCGGCACCTATAATTGAGAGGAAGGAAGGAGCGCGGCCGCGGCGCTGAAGCTACCCCGCCTCCCAGCCGCCGGAACGCAAGACCTACGGTACGCCAAAGCCTATAACAAAGAAAAGGAGAACCTCACCATGAAGAAGACCCTGCACAAACGGGCCCTGTCGCTGCTGCTGGCGCTGATGCTGTGCATCTCCCTGCTGCCGCTGAGCGCCATGGCCACCAACGAGCCGGCGTCCGCCGGTGAAGGCGCGTCCTCGGAGGAGATGTCCGAGGCGGCGGAAGACAGCGCCGAAAGCGTCGCCGGACAGTTCGTCATCATGTCCACCACCGACGTACACGGAAAGATCTGGGACGCCAATCTTCTCAACGACACCGGCGTGAGCAACAGCCTTCTGAACGTATCCACGGCGGTTACCGCCTATCGAGAGGCCTATGGGGAGGAAAACGTCGTCCTGCTGGACGCCGGCGATCTGTATCAGGGGACCCCTGTCTCCACCTATCAGATCACCCAGTACACCCAGTATGTCAAGGGCGCGCTGAGCCTTTCCGATATGGGCGAGATGTATCTTGTCAACCCCACGGCCATGTCCATGGCCTATATCGGCTATGACGCGCTGATTCTGGGCAACCACGAGTTCAACTACGCCTGGGACACCATGAGCGATATCTATGAATACCTGGAGGGCGAGGGCGTGCCCATCGTCGTGGCGAATCTCTACTATGAGGACACCGGCGAGCGGGTGTTCTCCCCCTATCTGCTGAAAACCATCACCGTGGGCGATCAGGAGGTCACCATCGGCGTGATCGGCCTGGAGAACACGGACTGCACCCGCTGGGACGTGGCGGACAACTACCCCGGCATGATCTTCGCCTCTCCGGAAAATGAGAGCCTGGATTTGGCCTATGAGGTCCAGAAGGTGCAGGACGAGTGGGCGGAGGCCGGCATCGACCCGGACTTCGTCATCGTCTGCTACCACGGGGCCCTGGGCACGGAGAGCGATACCCTGACCTATGGGGTCAACACGGAAAACCAGGTGCTTCATATCATCCGGAATACCACCGGGGTCGATATGGTCATCTCCGGACACGACCACTCCACCGCCTATTCCAATAACACCTACACCAACGCCGCCGGCGAGGAGGTGCTGGTGGTCAACGGCGGCGGCACCCAGCTGACCGCCTCCGTATGGAACGTCTCCGTAGATCAGGCCACCGGGGAGACCAGCCTGTCTCTGGATAACGCCACCTATATCGATATCGAGCTCTCCACCAGCGAAAATCTGAACCTGGCCGAATACGCCGTCGACGAGGACCTGAAATCCCTGGTGGAGCCCTATGCCGAGGACGCCGCGGAATACGTCGGCACAGAGGTGGGCATGCTCCTGGACTGGGACGGCGTATCCAACGACCGCAACCGCTATTATCTGGAGCAGACCGATACCGTAGACCTGATCAACCGGGCGCAGATCGCGGAGGGCGCCATATATCTCAACGAGAAATACGGCAGCCTCGATGAGCTGAACGCCATGCTCCGGGATATCTACGGTGAGGACACGGAAAAGCAGCTCACCGAGGACGACCTGATCGACGGCGCGCTGACGGTGGACCTGTCCTCCACCTCCGTGGTCACCACCACCTCCCCCGCCGCCGGGGACAGCGAGCTGAGCATGAAGGACATCTACGGCTTTTATAAATACGATAACTCCCTGTACCTTCTGGCCCTGACAGGCTCGGAGATCAAGGAGCTGCTGGAGTATAACGCCTCGGAGCGCATCACCGTCACCGTCACGGACGGGGAGGCGGTCATCTCCGATACCGGCGATGGCAACGCCAACTTCACCTTCCCTGTTTTCTACGGCCTGAACTATACCATCGACATGGCCAGAGAGGAGGGGGACCGGGTCATCATCGACGGCTTCTCCAACGGAAAGGCCTTCAGCGAGGACGCCGTCTATATCTTCGCCATCAACAACTATCATCTTGGCAACACCTATAACGAGATTCTTGGCCGGTACAGCACCGACGACGCCATCTGGTCCCAGACCGACGACCTGGGCGGCGGCTATGTACAGGACCTGATCGCGGAGTACGTCAGCGCCCTCACAGAGGAATACGGCGGTGTATACGGCACCGCCAGAGCGGACGAGAACGGGGAGAACAGCTGCTCCTGGTCCATCGTTTACGGCAGCGGAGAGGAGACGGGAGACGCCTATACCCTGAAGGTGTTCGAGACCTCCGATGTTCACGGCTACCTGCTGGACAGCTCCTCCGGAGACAGCGAAACCTATCAGTACCGGCTGGCGTATATCGCCGACAAGGTGAACGACGCCCGTGCGGAGAACGAGGCGGATGATGTCATTCTGCTGGACACCGGCGATATTTATCAGGGCAACGTGATCTCCAACCTGCAGGACGGGGAGCCTCTGATCGCCGCCTTCGATCTGATGGATTACGACGTACTCTCCATCGGCAACCACGAGTTCGACTGGAGCTATGAGACGGTCATCGATGAGGACGCCACCGCCGGCGACTATGCGGTGGGCGACTATGAGGGAGACAGCGATATCCCCATCATCGCCTCCAACCTCTATCAGGACGGAGAGAAGGTCACCTTTGCCGACGACTACATCATCCTGGAAAAATCGGCGGTGGACGCCGACGGCAACGCCATCACCGTGAAGATCGGCGTCATCGGCCGGATCGCAAGCTACGCCTCCGATATCATGTATGCCGAGTTCACCGGCCGGGGCTTCACTGTGGATATGGACTATGACGCGCTGGAGGCCCTGGCGGTGGAGCTGGAGACCGAGCTGGGCTGTGACGCCACCATCCTTCTGTGCCATGCGGACGCCGCCGAGACGGCGGAGAACCTGAACAGCGGCACGGTCATAGACCTGGTCTGCGGCGGACACTCCCACAGGGCCCAGACCGGGGATACCGGGGATGTGGTCTATATGGAACCCTCCAGTCAGGCGGCCACCTATGCCTATGCCGAGCTGGTATTCGAAACTGACGACACCGGCGCGGTCACCGGCGTCACCGTGGCGGTGAGCGAAACCGTCCCCGTCACGGAGGACAAGACCCTCCTCTATGACACGGAGGAGAACGAGGACGAGCTGGATCAGGAAATCGTGGCCCTGTCCAAGGCCGCCGTGGAAAACGTCTCCGATGTGCTGAACGAAACCCTTGGCTATATCTCCGTCGATGCGACCAAATCCGAGCTCGACGGCAACCGGATGTCCTCCACCGCCGGCAACTGGATGGCAGATCTGATGGCCCGCTCCGTGGGCGCGGATGTGGCCTTCACCAACAACGGCGGCATCCGCACGGAATTCACCGTGGACGAGGAGACCGGCTATCGCTATATCACCGCAGGGGATATCTACACCATCTCCCCCTTCTGCAACGCCATCTACGCCTATGAGGTCACCTATGCGGAGCTGCTGGAGCTGCTGGACTTCGCCCTTAACGACGGGGAGTCCATGAGCCTGCGGATGTCCGGCATCGACTGCTATTACACCGGCGGCACCGTGACCGCCCTGGTGACGGAGGACGGCACCCTGATCTATCAGGACGGGGAGTGGACGGACGACTGGGCCGGCAGGACCCTGGTGGTGGCCACCAACGAATATGTAGCCACCTCCGACACCCCCTTCGCGGACTGGAACGACACCGATAAGCTCCTGAGCAAAAGCGTCATCGACAACGAGGGCGCCATCGCCGCCCTGAAGGAGGAGGCGGAGGAGACCGGCGGCGCCCTGTATGTGGACACAGAGGCCCACCTGATCGACGGCGCATATGCCGGCTGAGCGGGAATACGATACAGCTATACCCCATTTTCCGGAAAGGGCAGAGCCTGTGCTCTGCCCTTTTCTGTCCTTTTTTGAATATAACATTTTTGTAACAAACCAAGAAACCGGTTGCTTTTGGAATATCAATATTATATAATATTATCCAGTATAAGCACAATTTTAACAGGAGGTGAGCCTGTTGCCTGAAAACACTGGCCCGCTGATCGAGCTGCGGAACATCACAAAGATCTTTCCCGGCGTGAAGGCTCTTTCGGACGTGTGCTTTGACATCTATCCCGGAGAGGTGCATGCCCTCTGCGGAGAGAACGGCGCGGGAAAATCCACGCTGATCAAGGTCATGACCGGCGCCCACCCGGCCGGCAGCGGCGAATACTTCATCGACGGGCAGGAGGTCCATATCCGCTCCACCCAGGAGGGCATCGCCCTGGGCGTCTCCTGCGTGTATCAGGAGCTGTCCATCGCGCCCCAGCAGGATGTGGCCCACAATCTTTTCATCGGCCAGCTGCCCATGAAAAAGGGCCTGGTGGACCACAAAACCCTTTACAGCGAGACCCAGCGCATCCTGGACCAGCTGGATATGCCCATCTCCCCCCGGGATATCGCAGGGGACCTGTCCGTAGGCCAGCAGCAGATGATCGAGATCGGCCGGGCCCTGATACGGAACGCCCGCTGCATCATCCTGGACGAGCCCACCTCCTCCCTTTCCGAGAAGGAGACGGAGACCCTTTTCCAGATCGTCCGGGAGCTGAAAACAGAGCATAACATCGCCATCGTCTATATCAGCCACAAGCTGGACGAGGTCATGGAGCTGTCCGACCGCATCACCGTCATCCGGGACGGGGAGAACATCTGCACCATGAAAACCTCGGAAACCACCCAGGACGAGCTGATCACCAATATGATCGGACGCCCCCTGGAAAGCCAATACCCCGAAAAGACCGGCCGCCAGCAGGGGGAGGTCATCATGGACGTGCAGCACCTGACCGGCGCGGCCTTTGAGGACATATCCTTCCAGCTCCGGGCGGGCGAGGTTCTGGGCTTCTTCGGACTGGTGGGCGCGGGCCGCAGCGAGATCATGCGCGCCATTTTCGGTGTGGATAAGACCCTGGGCGGCTGCGTGAAGGTGGATGGCAAGACCCTGAAGAAAAACAGCACCCCCGCCGCCATCGAGGCCGGCATCGGCTTCTGCACGGAGGACCGGAAAAAGGAGGGCCTGGCCCTGGGCCTGACCATCCTCCTGAATTCCACCTCCGCCAAGCTGAACCAGCTGGCCCGCATCGGCGTCATCAACCGCCAGCGCCAGCTGGAGGACGCGGACAAATACGTCAAGGCCATGCGCACCAAGACCCCCTCCCTGACCCAGCTGGTGGGGAACCTCTCCGGCGGCAACCAGCAGAAGGTGGTCCTGGCAAAATGGCTGACCCTGACCCCGAAAATCCTCATCGTGGACGAACCCACCCGGGGCATCGACGTGGGCTCCAAGGCGGAGATCTATGAGATCATCAACGACCTGGCCCGGGAGGGCATGGGCATCATCATGGTCTCCTCGGAGATAGAGGAGATTCTGGGCGTGTGCGATTCCGTCATCACCGTGTACGAGGGCCGCAAGACCGCCCAGCTCCCCATAGACGAAAATCTCACCAGCGAGACCGTTCTGGCCTGCTCCATCGGCAAGAAGGACGTGCTGGAAAGGGTCAATAAAGGGGGTGCTTCCGAATGACCGAGACCACCGAATCCAAGGGCAGGGCCCTGGTGAAAAAATTTTTCAGCATGAACGGCGCGGCCGTGTTCGTGGCCATGATCGTGATCGCCGTGGTGTTTGAGATCGTCCTTCAGATCACCCACGCCGGGAGCAGCTCCGGCCTGCTGTTCATTACCCCCTCGAACCTGATGATGATCCTGCGCCAGCAGGTATACATCGGCATCATCGCCTTCGGCATGACCCTGGTCATGCTCACCGGCAACATCGACCTGTCCGTGGGCTATATGCTCACCTTCCTCTGCTCCGTCACGGCGAAGGTCATGATGAGCACCAACAACACCCTCCTTACGGTGCTGGCGGTGCTGGGCGTGGCGCTCCTGTGCGGCCTGTTCAACGGCGTTCTGGTAAGCTATGTGCGCCTGAATTCCTTCATCACCACCCTGGGCGCCAGCTCCATATACAGCGCCCTGGCCCTGATCGTGTCCTCCGGCACGGTGCTGGTCATTGACTCCAACTGCGCCCCCTCCTTCCGGGCGCTGGGCACCGCCTCCCTCGGGCCCATACATATTCTGATCGTCTGGTTCGTACTCGTGGCCGTGGTGCTGGGGCTGCTGCTTTCCAAAACCGTATACGGCCAGCAGCTCTATATGATCGGCGCAAACCCTGTGGCGGCCCGGTTTTCCGGCATCCGCTTCAAGAAGAACACCACCATCGCCTATGTGATACTGGGCCTGTGCGTGGGTCTGGCCGCTATCGTCATGATGGCGAATTCCCTGAGCTCCAACCCTCAGTCGGCCTCCGGCACGGAGATGGAAGTCATCCTCTGCGTGGTGCTGGGCGGCTGTGCCGTCAGCGGCGGCAAGGGCTCCGTCTGGGGCACCATCATCGGCGTCCTGTTCTATGGCATCCTGTCCACCGGATTCACCAGCCTGCATATGTCCCAGTATTTGCAGTGGGTGGTCATGGGCGCGATCATGCTCTTTGCACTGTCGCTTGACGTGCTCCAGTCAAAGGGGGTCAAACTGTGGAAAAGAAAGTAAAAGAGACCACGGCCGGGGATAAAAGGCGTTTCACACGCTTTTTCAAGGACAACAACTCCATCCTTATTCTGGTCATCATGCTGTTCGTAGCCTTCGTTTTTGTGGACGGCTACCGCAACAGCTTCTATAACGTCATCAAATACACCGCCATGTACGGACCGGTGTGCCTGGGCCTGGCCCTGGTGATGATAACCGGCAACATCGATCTCTCCGCCGGATTCCAGGCGGGCCTGTCCGGGGTGACACTGGTCATCGCCTTCAACGCCGTCTACGGCGTCACAGGAAACGGCGCACTGGCCCTGGTTGTGGGCATCATCGTGGCCATCCTGACCGGCGCGCTCTGCGGCGTTATCAACGGCTTTTTCGTGGCAAAGGTGGGTATCCCCGCCCTGATCGCCACCATCGCGTCCAACTACGCCTTCCAGGGCATTGTGTATTACTTTGCCAGAAGCTCCTTCGCCCCGGAGGATGCGAATATTGTGAAGCTCTTTGCCCAGACGAAAATATTCGGCCTGCGCTGGTTCGCCCCCTCGGTGATCGTCTTTTTGATCGTGGTCGCGCTGGTGTTTTTCTGGATGCGCAAAACCCGGTTCGGTAACCGGCTCCATGTGGTGGGCGATAACCCGGAAGCTGCGTCCTATGCGGGCATCAATGTGCAGAACACCGTATGGGTGGCCTATGTGCTGTGCGGCATTCTCTCCGCGCTGACCGGCTTCGTCATGGTCTCCCAGGCGGGATACGCCATCTATACTCAGGGCAGCAGCCTTTCCACCCTGACCATCTCCTGCTGCGTCATCGGCGGCATCAAGATGACCGGCGGCAAGGGAACCGCCGTCCATGTGCTGATCGGCGTGCTGATCATGCGGGTCATCTCCCAGATGATGACCTCCCTGTTCCTGCCCCAGTATTGGGTCAACTTTATCACCGGCGCTCTGCTGATCGTGGTGCTCATCATCGACCGCTTCACCAGCAGCAAGAGCGTGGATGAGCTGTAACCCAACTTGTTGATAGCCGCGCCCGGCGCGGATGTCATAAAATCAAACTGAAAGGATGAATCCAAAATGAAGAAACTTCTTGCCCTGCTCCTGGCCCTGGTCATGGTGCTGTCCCTGGCGGCCTGCTCCGGCAGCTCCGACGCGGACACCGCCGCCGACACGACCGAGGACGCTTCCACTGCCGAACAGTCCGGCGCTGCCGCTGCGGAGGGCGCTCAGGAGGGCTGCAACGTCGACTACTCCGATGTTGACCTGTCCGGATACACCATCGGCTATGTGACCATCAACTCCTCCGCCCCCTGGGGCGGCCGCGTGGGCACTGAGCTGGAACGCATCGCCGAGGAGTGCGGCGCCACGGTCAAGAGCCTGGACGCCCAGACCGTCGCGGACGATGTGACCAACTACTGCATGCAGATGATCGACGCCGGCGTGGATGCTCTGGCCGTGTTCGGCGGCGACCCCACCGCCATGGTGGACGTGGCCAAGGCCTGCTCTGAGGCCGGCATTCCCCTGTTCCTCTGCGCCCTGGATGTGGCTGAGGAGGGCCGTGAGTACGCCACCGCCTGCATCGGCCCCGACCAGGAGGAGATGTGCTATCAGATCGGCCAGTACGTCATCGAGCAGAACGGCGCGGACGCAGGCCTGGACGTTGTCCAGATCTCCGGCGTGCCCTTCCTGATGGACTATCAGTATCGTGAGGCCGGCTTCGCCCGGGCCATGGAGGAGACCAACTATAACCTCTATGAGCCGGATTATGCTTATTCCTCCCGTACCGACGCCAAGACCTTCATGGAGCAGCACATCACCGCCGACGGCGATGAGATCGACATCGTCATGGGCTATGACGACGACCTGACCATGGGCGCTGTGGCCGCCATTCAGGAGGCCGGTCTGGGCGACCAGATCAAGGTCTACTCCCTGACGGGCCAGAACGACGCCATCCAGGCCGTGGCTGACGGCCAGATGGAGCTGACGGTCATGAACCGGGCCGACGACATCGCCGCCGAGACCTGCGTGGCCATGGCCGAGTATCTGAACGAGGGCTCCACCGAGTATTATCACTACACCCAGCTGACCTACATCACCGCCGAGAACGTCTCTGACTACATCGGCCAGGGCGAGTTCTGATACGCGCCGTACAAAGGACCATAAAGCCCGTGTAACGGGCGATCACAGCAAGGAGCGTGCCGCCAAAACGGCACGCTCTTTTCCGCTCCCGATTGACGACACCCGGCCAAAAGTATATAATAGCACCGATCAATCCACGGAAAAGCGGAGACAAAACGGCTATGATTACAAATATACTGGAATACCTGGACGCCTCGGCGGCCCGGGTTCCTGATAAAATTGCTTTCGGAGACGAGAAAACAGCCCTGACCTTTGCCCAGCTGCGGGAGAAGGCCCGCCGGGCGGGAAGCTGGCTGACGAAGCGCATCGGCCGGGGCCTGCCCGTGGCGGTGTTCATGGAAAAGACGCCGGACTGCCTGGCCGCCTTTTTCGCGGCGGTCAGCGCCGGATGCTTTTATGTGCCCCTGGACACCAAAATGCCCCCCGACCGGGTGCGGCTGATATTCGATACCCTCCGGCCCGCTCTGGTGTTCTACGACGGAAAAAACGCAGAAGCGGCCCTGGCCCTGGCGGGAGACGCTCCCGCCGCCCTCTTTGACGACGCCTGCCAGGCCCCGGAGGACGAGGCGGCCCTGGCGGCCGTCCGGGCGGCCCATGTGGACACGGATCTGCTGTATGTCCTGTTCACCAGCGGCTCCACCGGCGTTCCCAAGGGCGTCACCATCAGCCACCGCAGCATGATCGACTATGCCGAGTGGCTCCACGACGCATTGGGGATAGACGAGCGCTGCGTTTTCGGGAACCAGGCCCCCTTCGTGTTCGATAACTCCACTCTGGATATATACAGCACCCTGAAAAACGGGGCCACCACCTGGATCATCCCCCGGAAATGCTTCTCCTTCCATAAATCCATGATGCGGTTTCTGGCGGAGCATGAGATCAACACCATCTTCTTCGTGCCCTCGGCCCTGATCGCCATCGCAAACTCCGGCATTCTGGACACCGTCCGGCCCACAAGCCTGGAACGGGTGTACTTCTGCGGGGAGGTCATGCCGAACCGGCAGCTGAACCAGTGGCGGCGGGCCCTGCCGGAGGCCAGCTTCTGCAATATGTACGGCCCCACGGAGATCACCGATGTCTGCGCCTATTATGTCGTGGACCGCCCCTTCGGGGACGATGAGCCCCTGCCCATCGGCAAGGCCTGCGGGAACACCCGGATACTGCTCCTGAATGAAAATGATCAGCCCGCAGGCGAGGGAGAGACGGGAGAGATATGCGTTCTGGGCACCTGCCTGTCCATGGGGTATTATAATAACCCGGAGCAGACGGCCCGGGCCTTCGTCCAGAACCCCCTGAACCGGGCCTTTGCGGAGCGGATGTACCGCACCGGGGACCTGGCCCGGTATAACGAGCGGGGGGAGCTGCTGTTCCTGGGCCGGAGTGATTTCCAGATCAAGCACCAGGGCTGCTACCGGGTGGAGCTGGGAGAGATAGAGAACATCCTGCTGTCCATCCCCTCCGTGTCCAACGGCTGCTGCCTGTTCGATGAGACGCGGGATGAGATATACTGCCTCTATGTAGGCGGGGAGGACGAGGCCGCCATGGTGCCCCAGCTGCGGGAAAAGCTGCCGTCCTATATGATGCCGAACCGCTATGTGCGTCTGGACCGGCTGCCCATGACCATCAACGACAAAATAGACCGGGTCGCCCTGCGGAAGGCCCATATCGCACCATAAGGAGGATACGATGGAGCTTATACACGGTTCGCCCCCGGATATGACCGGGCGGCTGGAAAAGGAGATACGGGCCTATCGGCTGCTGGACAGCCAGGGCGTGGAATTCGACCGCACCGACCACCCCGATCAGCCCGCCACCAGCATGGAGGTATGCGCCAGCGTGGACGCCATATTGCAGGTGCACATCTGCAAAAACCTGTTTCTGTGCAACCGGCAGAAAACCAGCTTCTATCTGCTCATCATGCCCGGGGATAAGCCCTTCCGCACCAAGGAGCTGTCCCACCAGCTGGGAGTGGCGCGGCTGTCCTTCGCCGATGCGGAGCATATGGAGGCATATCTGGACGTGACCCCTGGCAGCGTTTCCGTGCTGGGCCTGGAAAACGACCGGGAGAATCATGTCCAGCTGGTCATAGACGAGGACGTGCTGCGGGAGGAGATGTTTGCATGCCACCCCTGCGTGAACACCAGCTCCGTCCGCTTCCGGACGGCGGACCTGCTGGAAAAGCTCCTGCCTGCCATGGGTCATGAATACATCTCCGTCCACCTGGACGGGGACACGGGAGAGAGCCAGTGAGACGGGCCCTCGCCCTGGCCGCCGCCGCGCTGCTGATACTATCCCTGTCCGGCTGCGTTCTGGCGGATATCGCGGCGGAGGTATCGGGCATATCCTATCAGGAGGAGGAACAGGAGGCAGACGTGAGCTTTTTCGTAAGGAACAGCGCCTCCACGGCAACGGCCGCATCAACCCCGACACCGGCGCCGGCACAGGAGGAGACCCTGTATGACCGGATACTGTCCTCCCTGGAAAATTACGAGACGGAGCTGGTCCTAACCGGCTATGACCCGGAGGATATCGCCGCCGCCTATGACCGGGTGATCGCCGAGCATCCGGAGATATTCTGGGCCACCAGCGGCTATAAATGGTCCTCCGTCACCAGCGGCAGCACGGTGACCGTGACCTTCACACCCACCCTCTCCAGGGATACGGCGGAGCAGACGGCAGCCAAAAAGGCGCAGCTGGACAGCGTGGTCTCCCAGGTGCTGGCCCGGATATCCCAGACCGCCTCGGACTATGAAAAGGCGCTGTACATCCACGACTATCTGGTCAGCGCCGTGGACTATGACCAGCAGGAGGCCGCCCTGATCTCCTCCGGCTATTATCAGAACGCCGTCCCCGACTGCGTAACGGCCTATGGGGCGCTGGTGAACGGCAGCGCGGTCTGCTCCGGCTACGCCAAGGCCTTCCAGCTTCTGGCGAAGGAGCTGGGGCTGGAATGTATCCGGGTGTCCGGCGTGGGGCTGGGCGGCGGCGCTCATGAGTGGAACGCCGTGGCCCTGGGCGGAGACTGGTACCATGTAGACGTGACCTGGGACGACCCGATATACGCGGGCCTTTCCACCAGCGTGCTGTCCCATGAGTTTTTCGGCATCACCACGGCGGAGCTGCTGCTGACCCATACCATAGACGACGGCCAGGATATCCCGGACTGCACGGCGGTCACATACGATTATTTCCGGTATAACGGGCTCTATTTCGAGACTTATGACCGGTCGGCCCTGGCGTCCATGGACCTTGGCACGGCCTTCCAGATCAAGTTCGCCTCGGCGTCCCTTCTGGAGCAGGCGGCCCAGGATCTGTTCTCCGGTCAGGGCGTGTTCGACCTGGCCCCCTCCTGGGCCGGCAGCGTCCAGTATTCCCAGGGCACCGCCGGCCTGGTGCTGACCGTTGAATTCAGCTGAGGCCCGCCTGCCATACCCCTGTATAAACCATTTCTTTTCCAAAGGAGAAAACGACTATGCTGCAGCGATATGCCTCCGGAAGCGAGACCCTGGCCAAGGCAAGACTGGCGGAAAATAAGCCCCGGCCGATATTTCAGCTTCTCATTTTCATTGCGGTCCTGCTGGCCTCCGACGTGGGCATGGTCCTGCTGGCCGGCGTGGCCCTGTGGGTCATGCTCGAGCTGGGCGCGGTGGGCGCCATAACCTGGTCCACCGTCCTGTCCCTGGCGGCCTGCGCGGAGGAGATCGCCCTGCCCATCCTCTACTGCACCTACATCGAGCGGCGGTCCCTCCGCTCCATGGGCTGCGCCCGAAAGGGCTGGCTGCGGGAATATATCGCGGGCTTCGCCCTCGGCGCCGCCGCCCTGTGCGCAGCGGCGGGGCTGGCCTGGGCCTGCGGGACCATGTCCTTCCGGCCGGTCAGCGGCGTCTCATGGGGGATGCTGGCCCTGTTCCTGCTGGGATTTCTCATCCAGGGGGCGGGAGAGGAGTTTCTGCTCCGGGGCTATTTTATGGTCTCCCTGGCAAACCGCGTCCCCCTGGCGGCCGCCGTGGGGATAAGCTCTGTGGTTTTCGCCCTGCTGCACCTGGGCAACAGCGGAATAACGCCTCTCGCTATCGTGAACTTGACCCTGTTCGGGGTCTTTGCCGGGGTATATATGCTCCGGCGGGACAGCATCTGGGGCATATGCGCCTTTCACAGCGCCTGGAATTTCTTCCAGGGGAACGTCCTGGGCGTCCAGGTCAGCGGCGGGGATATGGGCCCGTCCCTGTTCGCCGCCTCCTCCGGCGGCAGCACCCTGATAAACGGGGGCAGCTTCGGCCTGGAGGGCGGTCTGGCGGTAACGGCGGTGCTGATCGCCGCCATCGCCCTGGTCCTGCTGCTGCCGGGAAAAAGAGGCGGATACAGCGGCTCCCCTGACAATACGGAAGGCACAGGGACCACAGCCGGTACCGAAGCCGACGGCACCTGACAGCGCCCCGGAAGCCGACTGAGAACATACAGAAACGGGCCCGTGCCGGAACAGCTGTTCTGACACGGGCCTTCTCATTCCCACCGCCGGATATTGGCGGATATATCCCCCAGCGCCTCCGCCGCCTCCATGGAGCAAGCGTCCCGCCTGGCCAGATCGCACAGGCTGACCATGCCCACAAGCCTTCCCCCGTCCATGACCGGCAGGCGGCGTATCTGCTGCCGGCGCATGGTCATGGCGGCGGCGTCCACATCGTCCCCGGCGGCGCAGGTATTCACGCCCCGGCTCATGACCTCCCGGACCTGGGTGCTCCCCGCCGGCATATCCACCGCCACGCAGCGGGTCACGATATCCCGGTCCGTGACGATGCCCAGCAGACGGCCCCCGTCATCGCAGACCGGCAGCGCCCCCAGATTATGCCGCTTCATCAGCCGCGCCGCGGTGGAGACGGGCTCCTGCTGCCCAATGGAAACGATGCTGTCCGTCATGATATCCCATACTTTCATTTGCTGCCCCCCGGTGGTATAATAATATATGATAGCCCTGCGGCTATACAGGGGCCGCTCCGCGTCCCGGGGATAGTATGCCCGGCACCGGAGGCTTCTATTCCACCATCCCCAGCAGGGTGGGCGCGATGGCGTCGGCAAAAAGCTGCACCGCCGTGATGGCCTCCTGCAGGGTGTTGCCTGCCGTGCCCACCTCCATCAGCAGGCTTCCCGGGGTGAGCTGCTGATTATAGCGGTAATCGCACAAAACCGTGGGCCGCATCAGCGTCTCATAGCGAAGGGAAACCGTCTGCTGAAGGGTCAGGGCCAGAGCAAGATTTTTCCGCCAGTCGGGGTGGGACAGATTCACATCCGAGCCCATGACCAGCATAATCTGGGCCACGGTCTCCCCGGCGGCCTGGGTCACCGTTTTATAGATCGTGTCACCCTCCCCCAGAGCGTCCCGGTGCAGGTCGATGACCAGGGCAATGCCGGGGTTTTCCGCCAGATACGCCTCGATAGCCGCGCCGGAGCGGGCGTAGGAGCCGTTATAGCTGGGGTAGTCATACAGCTCCGTATCGTGCAGCACCTGCAGCCCATAGGCGGAAAGGGTGTCCGCCAGGGCCTGCCCCACCCGGACCACGCTGTAATTTATATCCGTGGTGCGGTATTCGGCGGTGGCCTGATATACGTCGCTCCCCTCCGGGGTATAGGCCTCCGTTCCGTGGGTATGTATGATGAGTATCTGATATCCCTCCGCCGGAAGGGTCAGGGACGGTCCCTCCTCCAGCAGGGCGGATACGTCCACCTCATAGGCGGTGTCATTATCCAGCATGTCGCCGGTGATAGTGGTGGAGAGGACCGTGGTCTCCAGACTCCAGGCCGGCATATCGGGAATGGCGGTGGCCGTCGGCCCGGGCGTGGGCGTACAGGTCGCCTCCGGCGTTGCTTCCGCCTCCGGCGTCGGCTCGGCCGCGGCCTCCGTCTCCCCCGTACAGGCGGGCGTGGGCGCAGCGGCGGCTTCCTCCTGTATAGTGGTCTCCTCCGCCTCCGCCGCAGCCTGGGGCTCCTCCTGGGCCAGCACGGGGATGGCTCCGGACAGGATGGCCAGCGCGCCGAAGCAGCACAGCAGAAGCAGGGCGGAGAACAGCTTGTTTCCCATGAACATTTCCCCTTTCTATCGTATAAATAGTGCATGATATACCTATATGTAGTATATGCGGGGAAATTTCTGAATATGAATTTTTTTGCCCAAAAATTTTTTGCCGGTTACGGCACGGAAGGAGAAAACATAAAAAATGGTCGTTACTTACAAGCCGAAGGGCGTATGCTCCCGTCTGATGCGGGTGACAGCGGAGGACGGTATCATCAAAAGTGTGGAGGTAGTGGGGGGCTGCGACGGAAATTTGCAGGGTATTTCCCGCCTGGTGGTGGACATGCCGGTGCAGGAGGCGATCTCCCGCCTGGAGGGGATACGCTGCGGCGGCAAGCCCACCTCCTGCCCCGATCAGCTGGCTCAGGCCATGAAACAGTTGACATAAAATGACGGAAAAATTTTTATTTTTTTTACGTAATATATTATTATGACAACTGGATAAAAAACAGTTTTTTAAATTTTTTTGTCGAATCAAAAGTGGAAAGTAAATTTTTTCCAATTTCAGGACACAAGATGTAGATTTTTATTGGGCATAAACACCCAAACGGGGCACAAGTTCTTGTGCATTTGTCACAATTCCCAGTTTGAGAAGCTCTCATTTAGACACAATGCCGATTGCATTCGACAATTTCCATTCGCTATAATAAGAATGTACCCAATGAAAGTTGGGCCATTCTATCCTGCAAAAACCAAATGCAGGTCCAAAGGAGGCGGCTGGATGAAGAACAGACGGCTGGAGAAGATCCTGGCGGTAGTATGCGCCCTGGTCTTGACGATCGCGGTGATGAGCAAACCTGTCTTTACCCAGGCGGAGGCGGCGGAGGCATCGGCAGAGGAAACGGCTCCGGATGAGAGCTATGTGGTCTTTGACGGCAGCTCCGGGGAGATATCCCAGCCTGAGGTGACGGATAACCGCACCACTGTCCCCTATTACGCGGGCGAGACGGAGTGCGGCACATGTACTTTGATAGACGGAACGCCCTATGTGAACGCAGCCGAGTTTTTGTCCGCTCTGGGCGTGAGCGGCACGGCCTATGACAGCGGCAGCAGCCTGACCCTGTCCGGGGATACGCTTACCCTGACGGCAGAGGCCGGGGCGATCTATTTCACCTGCAACGGCCGGTATTTATATGTGGAAAACGGCGTGCAGAGCATAGACGGCGGCATATGCCTGCCGGTGGATTCGCTGGTGAAGTGCACAGGCGCTTCCGTGACATGGGATCGGACGGCCTGGCAGATTACCATAGAGAAGGCCGAGCTGGTCCCCCGGACCGGCGGAGACAGCTATTACAGCGAGACGGATGTCTATTGGCTCAGCCGGGTGATCTATGCCGAGGCCGGAGGCCAGTCTCTGGAGGCCCAGGCCGCCATCGGCAGCGTCATCATGAACCGGGTGGCGGACGAGTCCTTCCCCGATACGGTATACGAGGTCGTTTTTGCGAAGAACCAGTTCGACGTGGTCATCAACGGCATGGTCTATATGACGCCGGACGATATGTCCGAGATCGCGGCAAAGCTGGCCCTGGAGGGCTATGATCTGGCCTCCGGCGCCACCTATTTCACCCGGGAAGGCTCCTTCATAAGCGGCGACCTCCCCGATGAGGAGAGCTATGAATGCGTGGCCCAGATAGAGGACCTCAGCTTCCTAGCGCTGTCTTGAAAGATGGCACGGGGTGTGATACAATAACAGAAAGGCAAAAAAAGCAGATCATATAAAGGATGCGCCTTGTGCGCATCCTTTTTCGGTTTTAAGGAGACGCTATGGAAAACATCCTGACAGAGGGATTACAGGCCCTGGGCATCCCTGCGGAGCGGGAGGCCGTTAAGACGCTGGCGGCCTATGGCCGGCTTCTGGCGGACGCCAACAGGGTCACGAACCTGACCGCCATCACCGACCCGGCGGATATGGCCCGGCTGCACTTTCTGGACAGCGCCGCCCTGCTGACCGCAGCGGATTTTTCCGGCAGGCGGGTGGCGGATATAGGTTCCGGGGCCGGCTTTCCCGGCGTTCCCCTGCGGGTGCTCCGGCCGGATATGCACCTGACGGTGATCGACAGCGTTGGCAAAAAGGTGGACTTCGTGGACGCCTCCTGCCGCCGTCTGGGCATCGAGAACGTAAACTGCATATGGGGCCGGGCGGAGGAGCTTCCCCAGCTCCGGGAGCGGTTCGATATCGTGGTCAGCCGGGCCGTGGCGGAGCTGGACGTGCTGGCGGAGCTGTGCCTGCCCCTGGTGACGCGAAACGGCCTGTTCATCGCCATGAAGGGCCCGGACTGCCGGGAGGAGGCGGAGCAGGCGGAGCACGCCATCCGCACCCTGGGCGGCCGGCTCCGCGAGATACGGCCCTATGTCATCCCCGGCACGGACATCACCCATACGGCCCTGATCGTGGAAAAGATCGCCCCCACCCCCATGCGCTATCCCCGGCGGTACGCCCAGATCAAAAAGAATCCCCTCCGGGGCAGCTGAAAAGCCGCCCGACAGGAAAATATGAATAAATTGAAAAATCAAACGCCTGCTATTGACAGCAGGCGTTTGATTTGCTACACTTTTATAATTTGAAGCAGCGAACGGTGGCCTGACACGAATGATGGACGAAGGGTGCTTCCTTGGGCCGAATGGCGAGGTGCATTTTGGCGCGCTGATAAAGCGCATCAACGATACCATGGAAAAGCATGCCAACAATGCTCTCCAGCAGCACGATATCACCTCCTTCCAGCTGAAAATGCTGATCATCCTGGTCATGTCAGAGGACGGCACCGCCACGCTGAAGGAGCTGGAGCGGGGCTTCGGGGTGGCCCAGTCCACCGCCGCCGGGGTAGCTGTCCGGCTTGAAAAGAAGGGGCTTATCACCAGCTTTTCCGATGTCCGCGACCGGCGGGTCAAGCGGGCGCAGATAACCCCCGCGGGCCGGACGCTGTGTATGAACCACCGGGAGGAGATGGACCGGGACGAGGCCCGTCTTACCAAGGCCCTGTCGCCTGAGGAGCAGGAGCAGCTGAAAGCCCTTCTCCTGCGGGTGTATGACTCCCTGGCGGAATAACCCGGCAGTCCCTGCCTTCAGATCGTACAAAAAGAACAAATGAATGGAGCTTATTTGGAGGGATGAAATAACATACTATGAATACCATAAAAACCCTTGGCCGTCAGGTGAAGGAGTATAAACGGGACTCCATCCTCTGCCCGGTGTTCACGGCACTGGAGGTGCTGATGGAGATACTGATACCCTTCGTCACGGCGGCGATCATCGATTCCGGCATCCAGGGAGGCAGCATGAACAAGGTGCTGCTCTATGGCGCGCTGATGCTGGTCATGGCGTTTTTGAGCCTGTTTTTCGGGATGAAAGCCGGCAACTACGGGGCCTCTGCCTCCTCCGGTTTTGCCTGCAACCTGCGGGACGCCATGTATGAGAATATCCAGACCTTTTCCTTTTCGGATATCGACAAATACAGCACCGCCGGTCTTGTGACCCGCATGACCACGGACGTGACCAATATACAAAACGCCTATCAGATGATCCTGCGCATTGCTGTGCGCGCCCCGCTGATGCTGATATGCAGCATGGTCATGTGCTTTCTCATCAGCCCGAGGCTGAGCTCGGTGTTTCTGGCAGCTCTCATATTTCTGGGTGTTGTGCTGTTTTCCATCGCGGCAAAGACCATGCCCATGTTCCGGCGGGTGTTCGATAAATACGACGACCTGAACGCCAGCGTCCAGGAAAACGTCTCCGGCATCCGGGTAGTGAAGGCCTACGTCCGGGAGGACTACGAGGACAAGAAGTTCACCAAAGCCTCTGAGAACATTTATAAGATGTTCGTGAAGGCGGAGTCCATTCTGGCCTTCAATAACCCGGTCATGATGCTGACCATTTACGGCTGCATCATCGCCCTGAGCTGGTTCGGCGCACGGTTCATCGTGGCCGGCTCCATGACTACGGGCAATCTTACCAGCCTGTTCAGCTATGTTATGAGCATGATGATGAGCCTGATGATGCTGTCTATGATCTTCGTCATGGTGTCCATGTCCGCCGCCAGCGCCCGCCGTATCGCCCAGGTGCTGGACGAGAAGACCGATCTGACAAACCCCGCCGAGCCGGTGACGGAGGTCCCCAGCGGGGATATCGACTTCGACCACGTCAGCTTTTCCTATAAGAAGGGCAGCGGGGAGGATGTTCTCCACGACATCGACCTGCACATTAAGGCCGGAGAGACCATCGGCATCATCGGCGGCACCGGCTCCGGAAAATCCAGCCTGGTGAGCCTGATCAGCCGCCTGTACGATGTGACCGGCGGCGCCGTCCGGGTCGGAGGCCGGGACGTGCGGGAGTACGACCTGGAGACCCTGCGCAATCAGGTGGCCGTGGTACTGCAGAAGAATGTGCTGTTTTCCGGCACCATCCTGGATAACCTGCGCTGGGGCAAGGAGGACGCCACTCTGGAGGAATGCCAGGAGGCCTGCCGCCAGGCCTGCGCCGATGAGTTCATCCAGCGGATGCCGAATCAATACGACACCTGGATAGAGCAGGGCGGCACAAACGTCTCCGGCGGCCAGCGCCAGCGGCTCTGCATCGCCCGGGCTCTGCTGAAAAAGCCCAGGGTGCTGATTCTGGACGACTCCACCAGCGCGGTGGATACCGCCACAGACGCTAAGATACGCGAGGCCTTCGCCCAGCGCATCCCCGGCACCACGAAGCTGATCATCTCCCAGCGCATATCCAGCGTGCAGGACGCGGACCGCATCATGGTGCTGGACGACGGCCAGGTGAACGGCTTCGACACCCACGAGAATCTGCTGGCGTCGAACCGGATCTATCAGGAGATATACGAGGCTCAGATGGCCGCCGGCGGCGACTTCGACGAGCATACCGCCTGAGGAAGGGAGATGTGATACCATATGGCAAACGAAAAAGCGCCGAGATCGGGCCCGGACCGCGGCCCACGGCCCGCGAGCATGAAGATCAGTAAGGATCAGATGCGCTCCCTTGGGCGGGCCATCGGCTATGTATTCAAAAACTATAAGGGCTGCTGCGCCATCGTGATCGTGTGCCTGGTGTGCACAGTGCTGTCCACCCTGGCCGGCACCCTGTTCATGCAGACCCTGATCGATGATTACATCACGCCCATGCTGTCAGCCGCCGTGCCGGACTTCGCACCCCTGGCTCAGGCCCTTCTGAAGCTGTGCGCCATACTCCTGTGCGGCGTCGCATGCTCCTATGCCTATAACCGCATCATGGTGAGCGTGACCCAGGGAACACTCAAGCGCCTGCGCGTCGATATGTTCACCAACATGGAGTCCCTGCCCATCCGGTACTTTGACACCCACGCCCACGGGGATATCATGTCCGTCTATACGAACGACGTGGATACCCTCCGCCAGATGATAAGCCAGAGCCTGCCCCAGCTTCTGAACTCTGTTATTACGCTGGTATCGACCTTCGTCAGCATGATCGTTCTGAGCCCGGCCCTGACGGCGGTGTCCGTGTGCATGGTAGCGGTGATGCTGCTGGTCACCACAAAGCTCAGCAGCCGCTCCGGGGCCTATTACGTCCAGCAGCAGAAGGACCTGGGCGCTGTCAACGGCTATATCGAGGAGATGATGGAGGGCCAGCGCGTCGTCAAGGTCTTCTGCCACGAGGAAAAGAGCCTGGAGCAGTTCAAGGAGCTGAACCACAAGCTGCGGGACAGCGCCAACAACGCCAACCGCATCGCCAATATCCTTATGCCCATCAACGCAAACCTGGGGAACATCAGCTATGTGCTGTGCGCCGTGGTAGGCGGCGTGCTGGCCCTGGGGGGCGGCGGGGCGCTTACCATCGGCACTCTGGTCTCCTTCCTGAGCCTGAATAAGAGCTTCACCCAGCCCATCACCCAGGTCAGCATGCAGCTGGGCAGCGTGGTCATGGCCGCCGCCGGCGCCGACAGGCTATTCGACCTGCGGGATGAGACCCCGGAAACGGACGAGGGCTATGTAGAGCTGGTGAACGCCGTGGAGCAGCCGGACGGCACCCTGACCGAGACTCCGGACAAGACCGGCGTCTGGGCCTGGAAGCACCGGCATCAGAGCACCGGCGAGACGGAATATATCAAGGTGGAGGGCGGCGTCACCTTCGACGGGGTGGACTTCGGCTATACGGAGGATAAGCCCGTCCTGCACGACATACATATCTATGCCACACCGGGCCAGAAGATCGCCTTCGTGGGCTCCACCGGCGCGGGCAAGACCACCATCACCAATCTGATAAACCGGTTTTACGACATCCAGGACGGCAAGATACGCTACGACGGCATCAACATCAACAAGATAAGAAAGGCCGACCTGCGCCGCAGTCTGGGCATGGTGCTTCAGGACACCAATCTTTTCACCGGCACAGTTATGGACAACATCCGCTACGGACGGCTGGACGCCACGGATGAGGAGTGCATCGCCGCCGCGAAGCTGGCGAACGCTCACGGCTTCATCAAGCGCCTGCCTGACGGCTATCAGACCATGCTGACCGGCAACGGCAGCAACCTGAGCCAGGGCCAGCGCCAGCTGCTGTCCATCGCCCGGGCCGCTGTGGCCGACCCGCCCGTGCTCATCCTGGACGAGGCCACCAGCTCCATAGACACCCGCACGGAGGCCCTGGTGCAGAAGGGCATGGACGCCCTGATGAAGGGCCGCACCAGCTTTGTCATCGCCCACAGGCTCTCCACCGTGCGCAGCTCCGACTGCATCATGGTCATGGAGCAGGGCCGCATCATAGAGCGGGGCACCCACGACCAGCTCATGGAGAAGAAGGGCCGGTACTACCAGCTGTATACCGGCAACAGCATCGGCATGGAGTAAAGCCGCTCCAACCAAAAAAAGAAGAGCCGGGGACAGGCGTCCGCAAGGGATACGCCTGTCCCCGGTTTTTTCAGATATTCCGTTGACTTACCTGCCCGCCTGCTCCGCCGCAAGGCCCCTGGCCCAGCTCAGCACGGCGTCCACCATCTCCCAGCCGGTCATGCTCTCGCTGTATATCCGCATGGTCACGTCCCAGTCGCTGAGAATATACATCTCGTCCGTATCCGGCAGGAAGTACAGAGCGGCGTCCTCCCCCGTCAGGACAAGGGCGGCGGCGCTCTCGTCTATCTCCACCGAACCGTTTTCATAGGCCTCGAACAGGAAGCTGTCCGTTTTGAACAGCATCTCCTCCAAAGTCAGTCCTGTGACCTTCGAGGCGGGGACATAGTCCTCCGGGACGTTCACCTGCACGGATACCGGGTCGTAAAACTGGCTGAACAGGCTGGACAGCGTATCCCAATAGGAATCCACCGCCGTCCCCAGGACGATCTCCCCCTCTCCCGCCAGAGAATAATCCTCCGGGTCCAAATCGTCCCCCAGGGCTTCCGGAATCTGGCTGGTGTTCAAAAATACATACATCCGCTCATCTATCCGGCCCACGAAATAATAACACTGCTCCGCCTCCTGCTCCGGGAACTGCAGCTCCACCAGGAAGGCCCACAGGCTGTCGTTTACCTGCTCCATGTCCCACACGGCGGCGGACTCCAGGAGAGGGAAGGCCTCCGTAAACGTCTGCTCGTCAAAGTCGTTATAAAACCATATATATTCATCCCACGCCTCCCCGCCGGTTTCCCAGGCGCTGAGGCACTCCATCAGATAGTCGTAATACTCGTTCGACTCCTCCGCCTGGGCGTCATCCGACGCGCCGGAGAAGGTGCAGCCAACGGCCAGGGCCGCGATGCAAAGGGCCAGCGCCCCCAGGGCGGCGGAGGTCCTGGGCTTTTCGGCGATGCGCCGTATCCGCTCCGCGATGGCACCCCGGCTGCCGGTCATGGTGGTGGCGGAGGACAGAAGCCCCCTGGGGCTGGGGTCAACGGCGGTCATATCCAGTAGGGTCCGGCCATAGTCATAGCGGCGCTCCTCCCCCATGATCTTCACCGTGGCAGCGTCGCAGAACAGCTCGCAGTCCCGGCGGGACAGGGCCGCCGCCAGCCACACGAAGGGGTCGAACCAATATACGATCAGGCACAGCACCCGCAGAGCCGTCCAGATATGGTCCCAATGCCGCCGGTGGGTCTGCTCATGGAGGATGACGGTTCTGGCCCGGGCCGGGTCGGAGGCCGCCTGCTCCGTGAGATAAATCACCGGGGGAAGCAGTCCATACAAACAGGGGGAAGGGATGCCCTCTGCCACATAGACCTGCGTCCCGCCAAAGCGGGAATAGGGCCGCCGGCTGCGGCGAAGCTGCCGGGCCATGCGCCCGTTCACCCAGAGAAACCACGCGCACATCCATACAGACCCGGCCGCCCAGAGGATTTTTAAAAGCTGGCCCAGGGAAATGGCGGTATCCGCCGTCCCGCTGTCCGCCGTCTCTGTTTCCATCGTCTCCTGAACCGTCTGAGCCTGTGTCTCCCCTGACCCCAGGGGCAGGCTGGCTGCGACCTCCACCCGGGCCACCGCCTCCGACGTGACGGAGGCCACGCCCACCGGACTTTCAAACCAGCTCACCGGCACCAGCAGCCGCACCAGCACCGCCAGCCACAGGGCATATTGCAGCCCCGGCCCTATCCGGCCCCGCAGGACCAGCCGCAGCAGGGCCAGCACCATAATCAGCACGGAGGAGGCGATCAATGTCTCAGTCATGGCTCTCCTCCTCCGCCTTTTTCAGCAGGGCATAAAGCTCGTCGATCTCCTCCGCCGTCAGGCGCTTCCGCTCCAGCAGGGAGGTCATCAGAAGTCCGGCGCTGCCGTGATATACCTTCTCCAGCAGCCCGTCCGTCTCCCGGCCTGCGGCCTGCTCCCTGGTGACGGCGGGATAGACCTTTTTGGCCCGGCCTCCGTCCGATTCATAGCGGAGCAGGCCCTTGGCCTCCATCCGGGTCACCATGGTGGTGACGGTGCTTTTGGCCCAGCCCGTCCGCTCCCCCATGGCCCGGA
The DNA here is from genome assembly GCA_021203045.1 of Oscillospiraceae bacterium. Taxonomy (GTDB): domain Bacteria; phylum Bacillota; class Clostridia; order Oscillospirales; family Oscillospiraceae; genus CAJOIG01. The sequence goes on from JAJQBY010000105.1 coordinate 38,682, forward strand.
CGATCTCCATCACCGTCCGGGGGGCGGCTTCCCACAGAAGCTCCATGATTTTCCACTCTCCGGCGTATATCTGCTTATCCATACAAAAGCTCCTTTCCCGGAAAGTCTCAGCAGTGCGCACTACTGTTGTAGACCAACTATAGCATATTGGACTACACTTGTCAACCAATTTTGCAAAAAAATCCGCGTCAAGGCCGAAGCCCTGACGCGGCCTTTTTTTACGCCGCATCCATTACCGTTCCCATAAATATCGGGGTGTTGGTCCCGCAGTCTATGAGAAGATATACAAACGGCCGGTTGAGATAGACGGTTTTGGTCTCCTCCGGGGCTTCCAGGGCGGTTTCCGCCACCATCTCCACCACAGTGGCAGCCCCGGCCTGGGTGCCTCGCTCGTCCACGGCGATATAGGTCTTGTGGAGCACCCGGGATATGCAGATGTTGCCGTCCTCATATTCCCCCAGGAGGGAGAAGTCGGCCAGGTCAATATCGAAAGCGTCCGTCATACCCATAGCAGCCAGGGCCTCGCTCAGCTCGGCACTGTATTCGCTGGTGAATTTTGGAATCGCCGCCTCCACAGTGATATCCTGGGCGTTCTCCAGCAGGGCGGTCAGGCCCGCTCCCGTCAGGGAGGCCACATAGTCGGCCACCGTGACCCCTTCATTGGGCAGCAGGGCCACAAAGGCATAGGCCCCATCCTTATAATATTTAATGAAGCCGGTGGCGTTTTCGTCCTCCAGATACACGGACTCCTCGGAATACATCAGCTCCGCCTCCCGCACTGTGCCGTCCTCCAGGGTGAAATCGCCGGAGCGCACCTCATTTTCCTTATAAATGGTCTGCCACTGGGCATCGAAGGCCAGGGCGTTCACCAGATACATCACCGCGTCGTCGGAGATTTTATCCAGAATATCCTCCACCATGCCGTCGGTGTGCTCGCTGACGTAAGAGTTTATCTCCTCAAGGGTCCCCTGGTCGAAGGGGGCCTGATAGATATCCGCGTTATAATAATTCGCGTTCGTCTGCAAAAATTCCTGCCGGACGGTCAGGCGCTCGTCCTCCCGGAACCAAATGGCGTTAGCCGCCGTCAGCTTATAGTCCTCCCCGCTGGGAAGATTCTCCATATAGGCGGAGAGATAGGGGTTCAGGGTCTCCATGGATACCCCGAACACGGCCTCCATCTGGGCAAGGGTATTCTCCGCCGCGCCGTTTGCGGTCATGGCCAGGGCATACAGCACGGAGACAGGCGATACCAGCGTGTTATCCCCCGCCTGGGCGCACTGCTGAAACAGGCGCACGGCGAAATCCGTCACCGCCTGGGCCGCGTCCTCTGTTCCGGCGGTGCTGTCCGCGGCCTCTGTGACCATCGGCTCGGCAGTACTGTCCGCGGCCTCTGTGGCCATCGGCTCGGGAGCCACGTCCTCCATCAGGTCCGCAGCCTGGGTCCTGGCCCCGCATCCGGTCAGCGCCAGCGCCAGGAGCAGAAGCAGGGCAGTCAGTCGCATTTTCATAGGAAAGAGCCTCCTTTTTCGTTTTGTCATCTCATAAGACGGAAAAAAGGCAAAAAGGTTCCCGGCCCCGGAAAAATTATCCCATCACACGGAGCCAGTTGTTATAAAACAGATCCTCCAGCACACTCTCCTCATAGCCCCGGGCGGCCAGAGCGTTCCAGAGAAGATGGATGTCCTGGGCCCCCCTCATGTTCCCGGCAGCGGCGTCGCAGCCGTCCCAGTCGGCTCCCAGGGCCAGGGTCTTCGCCCCGTCCAGCTCCATGAAATGCTCCACATGGCGGAGGATATCGTCCATGCTGTACGCTCCGCCCACAAAGTCCAGCCAGAAATTCAGTCCGGCCACCCCGCCGCTGTCCCGGATGACGATGAACATATCGTCCGTCAGGTTCCGGCTGTGGGGGCAGACGGCCCGGGCGTTGGAGTGGCTGGCTATCAGCGGCTGCGACCCCAGCCGCTCCAGGTCCCAGAAGCCCTGATCGGACAGATGGGACACATCCAGCAGTATGCCCAGCTCGTTGGCCCGGCGGACGAATTCCTTCCCCAAGGGGCCAAGGCCCCGGGCCGCCTCGTCCCGATGGGAGCCGGAGAGATAATTGGCGTGGTTCCAGGTGATGTTCACAAGCTTCACCCCCCACTGGGCGGCGATGTCCAGCCGTCCCGGGTCGCAGCCCAGCAGCTCGCCCCCCTCGATGGACAGCAGCGCGGCTACCTTTCCCTCATCGTTGGCGGCCTGTATCTCCGCCCCGGAGCGGCAGGGCATGGCGATGTCCCGGTTTTTTTCCAGCTCCGAGACGAACACCTCCCGCTGGCGGCAGCATTCATCAAACAGCGTCCCCGGCGGGAATTTATCCCAGTCCGCGAAGATGGCGAACACCTGGGCCGCCTTTTTGAACCCGGTCAGACGGTTCAGGTCGAGCATCCCGTCGTTTGACCGCAGGCCGACTCCCCTGTTGGCGCAGCGGCTGATCGTATCGCAGTGGCCGTCAAAATAGGGTATCTCTCCTGCAGAAAAGCGTTTCATATTGAACAATTCCTCCCTCCTAATCCTCATAGGCAGTATATCAAACTGACGATTTTCCGTCAACGGCGGATAGCCCCTTTTCTTTTTGCGGATTTCCTGTTATAATGTCTATGAGTGAACGTCATAAAATAAATTACCTGCATTGATTTAGGAGGACACGATGATATGAGCGCACCGAAGTACCCATACCTGTTTGAACCGCTGAAGATCCGGGGCTTCACCCTGAAGAACCGGCTGGAGGCGTCCAACTCCCTGCCCCACTTTCTCCAGGGACCGGAGCCGTATCCGGCGGAGAGCGTTATCGCCCACTACTGCAACAAGGCCCGCAGCGCCGGTATCGTCACCTGCATGGGCATCAACAACTTCACCCGGGGCAAGCAGCTGCCCATGGATATGGACTTCGGCCACTTCCCGGATTTCGATCTCTATGACACCAACTGCCAGAACTATCTGCTCCAGCTGTCGGACAATATCCACTACTATGACTCCATCGCCTGCATGGCGATCTTCGTCGGCCCGCCCTCTGCCTATCCTCTGATGGTCCCCAAGGGCAACCAGGCCCACGCTTCCGCATTTGAGCAGACAAAGTCTCTCAACGCCCCGCCCCCGGCGGAATTTGACATCGAGCTGATTCCCGGCCACGACCCGGTGGAGTCCTATACCGAGGAGCAGCTGGAAAAGATCGCCCAGTCCTATGCGGAGCAGGCCGGTATCCTTCAGGTGCTGGGCTTCGATATGCTGTCCATCCATATGTGCTACCGGGCCAACCTCCCCGCACAGTTCTTCTCCCCCATCACCAACCACCCAACCCATAAGTTTGGCGGCAGCCTCGAAAACCCTATGCGCTTCCCCCTGATGTGCCTGGAGCGGGTGCGCCAGAAGGTGGGCAAGAACTTCCTGGTGGAGATCGAGTGGAGCGCCGTGGACGGGCCGGACGGCTTCTCCATCGAGGACAGCGCCGCCTTCCTGAATGAGGCCAAGAAATACATAGACATCGTCCAGCTCCGCACCGATGAGGTGGACGCGGCCCATCCCACCAGCTTCAACCTGGAGGAGACCCCCTTCCTGAAATACGGCGAATACATGAAGCAGCACGTCCCCGGCCTGGTCATCGGGGTCATCGGCGGCTTCCACTATCCCGACACCTGCGAGAAGGCCCTGGCCGACGGAAAGGCCGATCTGATCTGCGCCGCCCGCGCCTTCGTCTCCAACCCCAACTACGGCGACCTGCTCCAGGCCGGCCGGGCGGACGATATCGTCCCCTGCCTGCGGTGCAACAAGTGCCACGGCCGGGGCGAGCACGACCCCTTCGTGTCCGTCTGCTCCGTGAACCCCATGGTGGGCCTGGAGCACCGGCTGGGCCAGCTGGTGCAGAAGCCCACCCGCTCCAAGAAGGTAGCCGTCATCGGCGGCGGCCCCGCCGGCATGCGCTGCGCCCTGTATCTCAAGGAGCGGGGCCATACCCCTGTGCTGTATGAGGCGCTGCCCGTCCTGGGCGGCCAGATCGTCCATGCGGACTATGCCGACTTCAAGTGGACCCTGCGGGACTATAAAAACTGGCTGATCTATCAGCTGGACAAGCAGGGCATCGAATACCATGTGAACACCAAGGCCACCCCGGAGATGATCGCCGCGGCAGAGTTCGACGCCGTGGTGGTGGCAAACGGCGCGGAGATGCTAACCCTGCCCATTCCCGGCGCGGACAAGGATAAGCTGGTCTACGCCCTGGAGGCCTTCGCCCATCCCGAAAAGCTGGGTGAGCGTGTCGTGGTCATCGGCGGCGGCGAGGTAGGCGTGGAGACCGCCCTTTACATCGCCAAGAAGGGCCACCACACCACCGTCGTGGAGATGCGGGATCAGCTCTCCGCCGACTCCACCGCCATCCACTATTACTCCATGTTCAAGGAGGCCTGGGAGGCGGAGCCCAACTTCCATGGCATCACCGGCGTAAAGGTAGCCGCCATCGGCCCGGATTCCGTGTCCTATACGGATAAGGAGGGCGCGACGCACTCCATCCCCGCCGATTCTGTGGTCATGTGCGCCGGCCGCGTGCCCCGTCAGGACGAGGCCCTGGCCTTCTACGGCGCCGCTCCGGAGTTCTATATGATCGGCGACTGCAAGAAGCCCGCCTCCGTGCAGCAGCTGAACCGGCACGCCTGGAGCGTTGCGAACAGGATATAAAATACCGACTGCGGCAGGTCTTTTTCCGCCATGCCGCGCTGCGCCTCCTCGACGTACCACGGTACGCCTTCGTCGGCACATCACGACCTGACGAAAAAATCCCTCTCCCTGCATGGACTGACTTCCCCATTTGGTCCGTCCGGCGCACCTTATTCTGCGTTTTGTATAGCGCGGGGCTTTTGGACTTATACAAATCACACAAATAGGCGGGTTTTTTGGCCCGCCTATTTTTCATTGCATTTCTCATCATAAGAAATTATAATAGCAGACATGGAATATTTTATCGTCTTCATAGGCTGCGTTTTCGGCAGCTCGCTGAATATGGTGGTGGGCTTCGGCTTTGGGATATTCTGCATGATGTTCTTTCCCTATGTCATCGGCTCCACCCTGGGGGCGGCGGCGGTCATCAACATGGTAACGGCGGTGCAGGCCACCATCGCCACCATCCACTACCGGAAGCACGTCAACTGGCGGCTGCTCATCACGCCCCTGGCGACCTATTTTGTGGTGTCCTGGGTGGTCGTTCACATCGCCTCCGGGCTGAACAACGATATGCTGAAGCTGATGCTGGGCGTGCTGCTGATCGCCCTCAGCGTTTATTTCATCTTCATCGCCAAGCGGGTGCGGATGAAGGCCAGCGTAGGAAACGGCATTCTGGCCGGCGGGCTGGGCGGGGTCATGAGCGCCCTGTTCGCCATCGGCGGGCCGCCGGTCAGCCTGTACTTCTCCTCCGCCACAGAGGAAAAGGAGGACTACCTGGCCACCATACAGGGATATTTCATGATCTCCAACACCTATGTGGTAATTCTGCGCTTCACCAGCGGCGTGGTCACCGGCCGCGTCCTCCTGTGCGCCGCCGTGGGTCTGGCCGGGATGCTGCTGGGAAGCCTGTTGGGGAACACCATCTTCAAAAAAATCAATGCCGACACCATGCGCAAGGCTATTTACGTCATGATGGCCGTCAGCGGCGTGGTAATGCTTCTTACATAACGCCTGCATATCCCGTCTCGTCTGGCGCCCCGCCTGGGGCGCCGGGCTTTTTTTGACGCAGACCCTCCAAGGATATTACATCCGCTTTTCAGACCCCATGTTGACAAATCTTCTTTTTCCCCTTATGCTAAGCAATAGTTTCCCTTTGCCGTCAAAAAATCAGTGTGCAAAGACCGGATTATGTGCTATAATAGATGGGATTGTGCTGGGCTCATAAATACTATGAGCTATAAGATTATTAAAACCATTATTTACCATCCGGAGAGAGTATGAACAGACAACTGATTTATCCGGCTCCCGCGCACCCCCGGGGAGCGCTTTGAGCCATGTGGAAATATTTCGGCGTTTTTTTGAATATGGCCACCGTCCTGCTGGGCGGGAGCATAGGGCTTTGCCTCCGCCGCCGGAAAAAGGCCCCCAGGCCGGCCCCTGACGGTCTGCCGGAGCGGGAGAAGCTGACGGACTCCATGATGGCCTGCCTGGGCCTGTGCACCATATTTGCCGGTGCCTCCGGGCTGGTGGGCATAGAGAGCGGCGTTCAGGCTCTCATCGCCGTGGCCTCCCTGGTGGGCGGCTATCTCATCGGCTGGCTGCTGCGCCTGGATGACCGGGTAAACCTGCTGGGGGACCGGGTGGTGGCCCGGATGGGCGGCGGTGACGGCCAGAACAGCCCTGCGGAGGGCTTTGTGACCGCCTGCATGCTGTTTTGCATCGGCTCCATGACCGTTCTCGGCTCCTTTGAGAGCGCCGCCAATCCGGCGGGCTCCCTGCAGCTGGACTGCCACACCACCCTGCTGATAAAATCCCTGATGGACTTCGTCTCCTCCACCTGTCTTGCGGCCACCTTTGGCGTCTCCGTGCTGCTGTCCGCCGGATTCATCCTGCTGGTGGAGGGCTCCCTGGTGCTTCTGGCCTCCGCCATCCAGCCCTTTCTGGAGAGCATCGGCACGCTGCCCGTCATCGACTGCGTGGGAGCGCTGATTCTGCTGGCCATCGCCATGAACCTGCTGGGCATCCGGAAGCTGAAAACGGTGGACTATCTCCCCGCCCTGTTCCTCCCCATCCTGATCTGCTGGCTCCTGACCCTATGGGGCGTCGCCGTATGATAATGTTAAGAATACGTAAATAATCGGGCCCTTTCCCCCCACGGGAATTGACAAGCGCCTGTGACCCATGTATGATATTAACGAACGTTAATTTTAGGAGCCTGGGTTTAGGTTGAGTTTAGATTCCCGGTATATTCTGCTCTCAGAATATAAAGCCCTTATCAGAACAAGATCAAACCCCGAAAAACACATATATTGAGCGGGTTTCATTCCCGCGCCGGAGCTTCTATGAATAACGAAAAACGACCCCGAATTCTCTTTCTGTCCCACTATCTGCTGGGCGTCCGGTTCGACAACTGGATTCGCCTGCTGTGGCGCTGCCGGTTCCGCATCCGCCCCAGCAAAATCCCGGAGGCGCTTCTCATCACCCTGGTCAGCCTGGTTCTGTTTCCCTTCGCCCTGCTGGAGGGGCTGGTCTGCGCCATCCCCCTGCACCGGACGAAGATCACCAAGGACCCGGTGTTCGTCCTGGGCCACTGGCGCAGCGGCACCACCTTCCTGCAAAACCTGATGAGCCGGGACCCCCAGTTCGACTGGTTCAGCCCCATGAACACGGCCATGTTCTCAAACTATGTGCTCCTGGGCTGGATTCTGCGGGACGGGGTGAAAAGCGGCATCAAGGACGCCCGCCCCATGGATAACGTCCAGTACACCATGGACCTGCCCATGGAGGAGACCTTCGCCTTGGGGAATTTCACACCCTTCATTCTGGACCATCTGCTGGCTTTCCCCCTGGTGTGGGAGAAATACGTGCCCTATGTGTTCGTAGATCAGCTGCCGCCCCGGCAGCAGCGGCACTACCGGCGGGCCTATGCCCACATCCTGAAAAAGAAGTCCATGACCGGCGGAGGCCGGCAGCTGGTGCTGAAAAGCCCGGACAACACCGCCCGGACCGACATGCTCCGGGAGATGTATCCGGACGCCAAGTTCGTAAATATCTACCGGGCCCCCTACGCCGTGGTGGACAGCACGGTGAACATGATAAAGAGCCAAATAAATCTGGTAACGCTGACAAAGCTGCCCGATGTGGACGTGGACGATCTGCTGGAGGATATGGTCATCCATCGCATGACCGTGCCCATGTATAAAAAGCTGATCGCCGAGGAGCCCACCTTCAAGCCCCACCACTTCGTCAGCGTGAAATATGAGGACTTCGTCACCGACCCGGAGCGGTATCTGCGGTATATCTATCAGGAGCTGGAGCTGGACGGCTTTGAGAACGCCCTGCCCCGCCTGCGCTCCTTCATCGCCGGACAGAAGACCTATCAGACCAACCGGCGCAGCATCCGCCCCAGGCTGCGGGAGAAGATCAATCAGAATCTTGGCTTTTACTTTGAACATTACGGCTATGAAATGGTGCCCAGCGACCCCATGAAAGCCGTGGAAGGACTGTAATTATGGATCATTTGGACAAGCTGGAGGCAAAAAGCGTACATATCCTGCGGGAGGCCTACGCCGCCTTTGACAATATGTGTATGCTCTGGTCCATCGGCAAGGACTCCACCGTGCTGCTCTGGCTGGCACGGAAGGCCTTTTACGGCCATGTGCCCTTCCCCCTGGTGCATATAGACACCCACTATAAAATCCCCGAAATGATCGAATACCGGGACAGGCTGGCCAAGGAAATGGGCCTTTACATGATCTACGGCGAGAACAAGGAGGCCCTGGACAACAAGACCACCTTCCCGGACGGGACGGTGTCCCATGTGGAATGCTGCCGCCTTCTGAAGACCGAGGCCCTGGCCCATACCCTGGACGGCTCCTGGCCCCGCTACCGGCTGAACCTCCAGACCGGGGAATACGAGCGGGACACCAATACCGACCGGTACACCGGCGTCATCGTAGGCGCCCGGGCGGACGAGGAGGGTAGCCGCTCCAAGGAGCGGTATTTCTCCCCCCGGGACCAGAAAAACGACTGGGACCTGGACGATCAGCCCCCGGAATTCTGGAATCAGTTCAAAACTGACTTCGCTCCCGGCACCCATGTGCGCATCCATCCCCTGCTGGACTGGACGGAGCTGAACGTATGGGAATACATCGAGCGGGAGAACATCCCCGCCGTCAGCCTCTACTATAACCAGGGAGACGGCACCCGCTACCGCAGTCTGGGCTGCGCCCCCTGCACAAAGCCCATAAAATCGGAGTCCCACAACGTGCACGAGATCATCGAGGAGCTTCGCACCGGCGCGCTGTCCTCCATAGCGGAGCGCTCCGGCCGCGCCCAGGACGCCGAGGACGGCGGCCTTGAAACGCTCCGCCGCAACGGCTATATGTGAGACGGAGGTGACTGCTTTGGACAACGAGGAAATACTGAACATCGTGACTGTGGGCCATGTGGACCACGGAAAATCCACCGTAGTGGGCCGCCTGCTGGCGGACGCCAACGGCCTGCCGGATGGGAAGCTGGAGGCTGTGCGGGAAAACTGCCGCCGCAACTCCAAGCCCTTTGAATACGCCTTTTTGCTGGACGCGCTGAAAAACGAGCAGGCCCAGGGCATCACCATCGACACCGCCCGCTGCTTCTTCCACACGGACAAGCGCCAGTACATCATCATCGACGCGCCCGGCCATATTGAGTTTTTGAAAAACATGGTCACCGGCGCCTCCCGGGCGGAGGCCGCTCTGATGGTCATAGACGCGGCCCGGGGCGTGGAGGAGAACACCCGCCGCCATGGCTATTTTCTCTCCATGCTGGGCATCCGGCAGGTCTCCGTGCTGGTGAACAAAATGGATCTGGTCGGCTACGAGCAGCGGGTCTTTGAGGATATCAAGGCGGAGATGTCCACCTTCCTGGATAAAATAGACATCCACCCCCTGTCCTTCATCCCCGTCTCCGGCATGGAGGGAGACAACATCGCCAACCGCTCCCAGCGGATGAGCTGGTACAGCGGCCCCACCATGCTCCAGCAGATGGACGATTTCGCCACCGTTCCCCCGCCGGAGCGGGCCAGCTTCCGCATGCCGGTGCAGGGGGTATACAAATTCACCGCCAACAACGACAGCCGCCGCATCGTGGCGGGGACCGTGGAATCCGGCTCCGTCCGGGCCGGGGATGAGATTGTGTTCTATCCCTCCGGCAAAAAGACCAGCGTCAAGAGCCTGGAGGTGTTCAACGCCCCCACGCCGGAGCGCTTCGAGGCAGGCATGGCCGCAGGCTTCACCATGAACGAGCAGATATTCGTCCGCCGGGGAGAGATCGCCTGCCGCCGGGATGAGCCCGCCCCCCAGGTGGGCGTCCGCCTGAAGGCAAATGTGTTCTGGCTGGGCAAGCAGCCCTTTGACCGCAGCCGCCGGTACTACTTCAAATGCGGCACCGCCAAGGTGGAGATGGCTCTGGAGAGCATCGAGCGCATCGTGAACGCCTCCACCCTGTCCGCCGGACAGCGGCAGTACTGCGAGAAAAACGAGGTATGCGAGTGCGTCATCACCCTGGAACGGCCCGTGGCCTTTGACCTGGCCGGGACAGTGGACGCCACCAGCCGCTTCGTCATCGTGGATGGGTATGAGATCGCCGGGGGCGGCATCATCACCCAGGCCATGGAGGAATATGACTACAACACCCGGAACATCCGCTGGTCCTCCGGCGGCGTCACCGGGGAGGAGCGCCGCCGCATGTCCGGCATGAAGGGCCTGGTGGTCTGGATGACCGGTCTCTCCGGCGCGGGCAAGACCACCATCGCCCAGGAGGTGGAGCGCCGCCTGCTGGATGCGGACGTGCTGGCCTATGTGCTGGACGGGGACAGGGTCCGCCGGGGCCTGTGCGCCGATCTGGGCTTTTCCGATGCGGACAGGACGGAGAATATCCGCCGGGTGGGCGAGCTCTCGAACCTGTTCCGGGACGCCGGCATGGTGACCCTGGTGACCCTCATAAGCCCCTTCGCCGCCAGCCGGGAACAAGCCCGCAAGATCGTTGGCCGGGACTTCATGGAGGTCTATGTAAAGGCCAGCGTGGAGACCTGCAAGGCCCGTGACCCGAAAAATCTCTATAAAAAGGCCCTGGATGGCCATATCCCCAACTTCACCGGCCTGTCCTCCCCCTATGAGCCCCCCACGAACCCCGATCTGGTACTGGATACGGAGAAATGGAACGAGGAGGAATGCGTGGAGGCCCTGACCGCAGCCATAATGGCTCGTCTGGAAGACAAAACAATTTAAAAAGCTAGCGAGGGATTATATCAAAACAGCGGTTTTGACATAATCCCTCTTTCGTACTGCGGCGGGTCTTTTGTCCGCTGGACGTCGTTGCGGCTCCTTGACGTACTGATGTACGCCTGCGTCGCCGCGCCTAGCCAGCGAACAAAATCCCTCGCCCTGCATAATCGGACAGCCTGAATTTTGGGATTGGGGGGTATAATTTCTCGCTGTTCGTAATCGAACACTCTAATATTAGTCACAATACTTTTTTACTATAACCCATCTTTTTCTTTTAGCATCTTTTTGGGGTTTGTGGTATACTGACCCTATCCTGTTAAAAAAGTAATGAAATTAGGAGGCTATCATATGAAACGAATCATTGCGACTGTATTAGCGCTGACTCTGTGCCTTTCCGGCCTGGCGCTGGGGGCCTGGGCCTCATCAGAGGAACCGTCCGCATCCGGGGAATTCAGTCTCACCGACCGGCAGAACGGCCGGACAGGGGGCGGCTCCGTGGACAAGAGCGACGACGAGGAGCTGGCCGCCCTGTTGGCGGAGGTAGAGGAAAAATTCCAGCAGCTCGACTATCAGGACGAGGAGACAGGCAGGAGCTTTTCCTATAATCTGTTCGTGCCGGAGGACTACGACGAGACCCAGGCCTATCCCCTGGTGCTGTTCATCCCCGATTCCAGCGTGGTCGGCGGCGAGACCACGGACGCCCTGGAGCAGGGCTACGGGGCCCTGGTATGGGCCACGGAGGAGGATCAGGAAAAGCACCCCTGCTTCGTTCTGGCCCCGGAATACCCGGAGAACATCCTGGACGGTGAGGAGGACGTGACAGACTATGTGGCGGCCACCCTGAATCTGCTCGCCGCCCTGCAGGAGACCTACAACATCGACGAAAACCGCCTTTACATCACCGGGCAGTCCATGGGCTGCATGACAGCCCTGTATCTCAACGGCACCTATCCCGATCTGTTCGCCGCCAGCCTCTATGTGGACGGCCAGTGGCCGGTGGAGATCCTTGCCGCCCTGGAGGAGCAGCCCTTCTTCTATTTTGCGGCGGAGGGAGATGAAAAGGCCTCCCAGGGCATGGCCAACGTCATGGCCATGTTCGATGAGGACGGCGTGGCCTACGGTCAGGCCCGGCTGAACGCCAAGGACGATACTGAGGTTATTGAGGAGACCGTCCAGACCCTGATCGACGAGGGATATCTGGCAAACTTCATCGCCTGGGAGGAGGGCAGCGTGTTGCCGGACGGCATGGATGCCGCCTCCACCGGCAGCGAGCATATGTATTCCTTCGACCATGCCTATAAGATCAGCGCCGTCCGGGACTGGCTGTTCCAGCAGGTGAAGGAGTAAGGACCAAAAAATAGTATAGCTGAGAAAAGGGGCGGTTTTTCGGGACCGGCCCCTTTTCTGTTCAGGGCAGGATAGCAAGATAGCTAAAATTTTCATTTTCATGCGCTGAGGTATTGCAATTCAGGGCAAAATATGCTTAAATATATTTAAGTTTTTTCCCTGCAAAGGAGGCTATTAAAATGGGCAGAGTTGACGGTACCCGCGTAAGAGATGAAGGGCCGATGTATTACCTCATCCCCCACTTTATGACCGAACGCCATGACTCCATGAACATGACCACGATCGACATTCCCATAGAGCCAATGCGGAAATATCTGAATGCCAAGCGGCGGGAGGGCATCCGCATCAACAACATGACACTAATCCTGGCGGCGTACGTCCAGATGGTATCGGAGTTTCCCTCCCTGAACCGCTTTGTGGCCCGGCGGCGGATATTCCAGCACAACGACATCGCTGTTTCCCTGGTGGTGCTGCGTCCCGGCGAGCGGGCCAACAACAGCACCATGGGCAAGCTCTACTTCGACCCGGAGGACACAGTCTTCGACGTTCAGCGGAAGATGGACGAATATATGGAGAAAAACTCCTCCAATGCAGAAGAAGATGCAAACGGTCTGGATAAGACCATGGGAGTACTGTGCAGACTGGGCGGCCTGCTGGATGTGGCCGGATGGCTGCTTAGATTCATGGATAAGCACGGACTGCTGCCAAAGTTCCTGGTAGATGTCAGCCCCTTCCACGCCAGCCTCCTGCTGACGAACCTGACCAGCATCCGCACGAACCACATCTATCACCACGTCTATGACTTCGGCACCACCTCCATTGCCCTGGCCATGGGCAATATACGGGATGTGCCAAAGCGGGGCAAGGGCGGGGAGATCGAGCTTGTCCGCTGCCTGCCCATCGGCGTGGTCATGGACGAGCGCATCTGCTCCGGCCATTACTTCGCCCTGGCCTTCGCCCGGCTGAAGGAGCTGCTGTCAAATCCGGAGATCATGGAGCAGCCTGTCAGCGCCCGCCACCTGAAGGTAGTAAAGTAAAAGCATACAAAAAACACGCGGCCGGGGCCTGATTTTTGGCTCCGGCTGCGCCGCGTTTCATGCTATAATAAGTCTATGAACGAGAAGCAGATCACATCCTATTATACCGATACGCCCAAGGACACCCACGAGCCGGGACTGGCCGTCATGGAGGCGCTGATGGCCCGGCTGGGGGAGCCGCAGGCGTCCCTCCGGTGCGTCCACATTGCGGGCACCAACGGCAAGGGCTCCTGCGCCGCCATGCTGGCCGCCGTGCTGCGGGCCGCAGGATACAAAACCGGACTGTTCACCTCCCCGGATCTGAACAGCCTGCGGGAGCGCATACAGATCGACGGGACATGCATCCCCCTGTCCGCGCTGGCCGCCGTGACCGAACTGATACGGCAGGCCGCCGTCGGGCTGCCGGAGCCCAGCTTTTTTGAAAAGCTGACCGCCGCCGCGTTTTTATATTTTCAGCAGGAGCGCTGCGACTATGTGGTGCTGGAAACGGGCCTGGGGGGACGGCTGGACGCCACGAACGTCATCGACGCCCCCGTCTGCTCCGTCATCATGCCCATCGGACTGGACCACATGGACCGGCTGGGGCCGGATATCCCCGCCATCACCGGGGAGAAGGCGGGCATCATAAAGCCGGGCTGCCCCGTCGTCTGCGCCGGACAGTCTCCGGAGGCGGAGGCCGTCATCCGGGCCGCATGCCGGGAGCGGGGCGCTCCCCTGCGCCTGACCCGGGAGGACCGGCTCACGGTCCTTTCCCAATCCCCGGCCGGGCAGGTCATAGCCTATGACGGGATGGACGGCATATCCCTGTCCCTGGTGGGGACATATCAGAGCCGGAACGCGTGCGCGGTGATAGAGACGGCCCGCGTCCTGGATATCGGAGAGGCGGCCCTGCGGAAGGGGCTGGCGGAGGCCAGATGGCCCTGCCGGTTCGAATACTTCCCCGGGCAGCCCCCCTTCCTGCTGGACGGCGCCCACAACCCCCACGGGGCGGCGGCCCTTGTCCAGGGGCTGAAACGTTATTTCCCCAAAGCCCGGTACACGTTTATCCTGGGCACCATGGCGGACAAGGACTGTCAGGGCATCGTGGACACGCTGGAGCCTCTGGCGGCCCGGTTCATCTGCCTGGCCCCGGACAGCCCCCGGGCCATGGCCCCGGAGGCCCTGGCCGCCCTGGTCCGCTCCGCCCCCGCCCGGTGCGCCGCCTCCCGGGAGGAAGCCATAGCCATGGCCCGGCAGCATCCGGAGCCCGTTTGCGCCTGCGGCTCGCTCTATTATGTGGGCGTGCTGCGAAAAATTTTGATGGGAGAGACGGAAGATGGCCTTTGAAGCGACGACCCTTTCGGAATTCACCCAGGCCCTGTCCTCCAAGGCGGCCACACCGGGCGGCGGCGGAGCGGCGGCAGTAGCCGGAGCCCTGGCTGCGGCGCTGGGGGCCATGGTGGGGAGCCTGACCATAGGAAAGAAAAAATACGCGGCGGTGGAGGCGGAGATATCCGCCCTGACGGAACGGGCCCGGACCCTGAGCCATCGGCTGCTGGAGCTGGCAGAGGAGGACGCCGCCGCCTTCCGGCCCCTGAGCCGGGCCTACGCTATCCCAAAGGATGACCCGTCCCGGGAGGAGGTCATGGAGGCCTGCCTGCTCCGGGCGGCGGCCCCGCCCCTGGACATCCTCCGCTGCTGCTGTCAGGCAGTGGAGCTGCTGGAGGGCTTTGCCCGGAAGGGCAGCGTTCTGGCGGTATCGGATGCGGCCACCGGCGCGGCCCTGTGCCGGGGCGCTATGGAAGGCGCGGCCATGAACGTGCGGGTGAACACCCGCTCCATGAGGGACCTGGCCGCAGCCGGAGCCCTGGACAGGGAGACGGACGCCCTGCTGGATGAATACGTCCCCCGGGCGCAGCGGATATTCGATGATATTTATAAAAAGGAGGGCCTGAGCTGATGGCCGTAGCATTGAAAGGCGGGCCTGTGGCCTCCGCCCTGACGGAAAAGACGATCGCCCTGGCCGGAGATCTGGCCGCCCGGGGCGTCACCCCCACCCTGGCCGTCCTGCGGGTCGGCGAGAGGCCGGAGGATATGTCCTATGAGCGGGGAGCCGCGAAGCGGTGCGCTGCCGCCGGAGTGATCGTCCGGTCCGCCGCCCTGCCGGAGGATGTGACCCAGGAAGCTCTGATGGATGCTCTGGAGGCCCTGAACCGGGACGAGAGTGTCCACGGCATTTTGCTCCTCCGCCCCCTGCCGGCCCATCTGGACGGAGAAGCCGCCCGCCGCGCACTCCGGCCGGAGAAGGACGTGGACGGGGTGACGGACGGCTCTCTGGCCGGGGTATTCACCGGCAGCGGCCGGGGCTTCGCCCCCTGCACCGCCCAGGCGGTGGTGGAGATACTGGACCATTACGGCATCGGGATACAGGGCAGGCGGGCCGTCGTCATAGGCCGCTCCCTGGTGGTGGGCCGCCCGGCGGCCATGCTGCTGATGGCCCGGGGGGCCACCGTCACCATCTGCCACAGCGGGACGGAGGCTCTGCCGGAGATCACCCGGCAGGCGGATATCCTCGTGGCCGCCGCCGGACGCATGGGCATGATCGGGCCGGAGCATCTGACCCCGGGGCAGACGGTCATAGACGTGGGCATCCATCAGGACCCGGAGACAAATACCCTGCGGGGAGACGTCCGCTCCGATGCGGCGGAGCCGATCGCGGCGGCCCTGACCCCCGTCCCTGGCGGCGTGGGAGCCGTCACCTCCGCCATCCTGGCCCTGCACACCGCCCAGGCGGCGAAAAGGCAGCTCTAATTTCACGGAAAGGCGCTGGATAAACCGGGAGGCTTATCCAGCGTCAATCTTTATGCTTTGATTATGTCCTTTGCAGAAGCCACTCCCGCAGGGAGGCGCGGGAGGAGCCGTCGGATGACAGGAGAAAGCGGCGGAGCCTGCTGCGGCGGATGACTTTTCCGATGAACACCCCGCTGGTCTCCCCCTCTCCGCCTGTGACGTTCCATGCGCCGTCCACCAGATCAAACCGCAGAAGCACCCCATTGCCGCAGTCCGCCGTCCCCTTGGCCCGGAGAATCTGGCCGTACTCGCCGCGGACCATGTCGTCCAGCAGAAGAAACAGATGGGCCGGGGATTGCAGGCGGAGATTTCCCAGGGTGAGCTGCTCCATCCCCTCCGCCAGAGGGGACGCCACCGCCTGACCGCCGGGCTGGGCGGGGCCGGACGAGCCGCAGGGAGCGGACAGAAGCCGCTCCCACCAGGAGAGAGGCTGCTGGGAATAGGGCTGGGTAAAAATTTCCGCTTTGGGATTGCGCCGGGCCAGAAGGGCCGCAAGCCGGGCCTGCTCCTCCGGCTGGAGACTCTCCCCCTTGGTGCAGAGAATTGTCCCGGCGGCGCGCACCTGATCCTCCCACAGCTCCTGGGCGCTGCGGCGCTGGGAAGCGAAGCTGCGGCTGTCCACCAAGGTGATAGGCCGCAAAAGGCTGATGCGGTCATAGCACACCCGCCCGATGGCCTCCAGCACCCCGCTGAGCCGGGCGGCCCCGCTTGGCTCCACCACCAGATATTCCGGGTCCAGGGCGTTGGAGATAGTCAGCACGGCGCTGGCAAGATCCGCCTGGCCTGTGCAGCAAACGCAGTTTTCCGTGGACTCCCATATGCTCAGCTCCTCCCGCCGGAGGGCCTCCCCGTCTATATTGCGCTGGCCCAGCTCGTTTTCATAGACGGCGAAATCCCGTCCCGTCCGGCTGGCCAGGGCTTGAATGAAGGTGGTTTTCCCGGCCCCCAGAAAGCCGGATATAATCAGTATTTTCACGGTGCTGTCCTCAAAAAACGCCATGCAGCGGGGAACCTGTCCCCCTGCATGGCGCTGCATTTTCCTTAATGTCAGTCGAGAATGACCACCGGCTTAATCAGGTCGGCGGGCTTGGCTCTCATGAGCTGAAGGGCCTCGTCGATGTGATCCCAGCCGTGGAAGACGTGGGTACTCAGGGGGGACACGTCCAGCCGTCCGCAGGACACCAGAGAACCCAGCTTCTCCATGCGGAGCCGTCCGCCGGGCATCAGGCCGCCGCTGATAACCTTGTGGCCCATGCCCGCGCCCCATTCCACCCGGGGGATGGTGACAAACTCGCCGGAGCCAAGATAGTTCACGTTTCCAATCCGTCCGCCGGGTTTCAGGGCCTTCACCGCCTCCTCAAAGGTGGACACGGTGCCGCCGGCCATGCAGACCCGGTCAACGCCCTTTCCGCCGGTCATTGCCATGACCTAGTCGGAAATGCTGCCGTTTTTGTAGCTGATGAAGTCGGTAGCGCCGTATTTTTTGGCCGCCTCCACGCAGACAGGGCGGGTGCCGACGGCGATAATCCGGGAGGCGCCCCGGAGGTTGGCCCCGGCCACGGCCATCAGACCCACCGGGCCAATGCCAATGACCAGCACCGTGTCACCAAACTGCACGTCGGCCTGCTCCGCCGCGTGGAAACCGGTGGGAACCATGTCGGAGAGCATACAGGCGTCCGCGAGGCTCATTCCCTCCGGCATCAGGGCCAGGTTTCCGTCCGCGTCGTTTACGTGGAAGTATTCCCCGAAAACCCCGTCCTTGAAGTTTGAAAACTTCCATCCGGCCAGCATACCGCCGGAGTGCATGGAAAATCCAGCCTGGGCCTCCAGTGAGTTCCAGTCCGGGGTGATGGCGGGAACCAGCACCTTGTCGCCGGGCTTAAAGTCCTTGACCTCGGAGCCGACCTCCACCACCTCGGCGCAGCACTCGTGGCCGAGAATCATGTCGTGCCGGTCGCCAATGGCACCCTCGTATACGGTGTGAATGTCAGACGTGCAGATGGCCACCGCCAAGGGGCGGCAGATGGCGTCGATAGGCCCGCAGACCGGGCGATCCTTCTCGATCCAGCCCGTCTCGCCGATTTTCAGCATGGCATAACCCTTCAAGTTGTGTTTCCTCCTGATAAATGAATAATTTTTTAATATGTGTAATATATAATGGTGGGTGTGAAGCCTTACATGCAGGTGTAGCCGCCGTCCACGGGGACAACGCAGCCGTTGACGTAGGTGCTGTAGGGAGAGGAGAGGAACAGCACGGCGCTGTCCAGCTCGCCCTCACGGCCGTACCGGGACATGGGGATCATGGTATGGGCGTAATCCTGGAACATCTGGGAGTTCAGGGTATCCGCCGTCAGGGGGGTCTCGAAGTAGCCGGGGCAGATGGTGTTCACCACGATGCCGTGCTCGGCCCACTCCGCCGCCAGGGCGCGGGTCAGGTTCACCACGCCGCCCTTGGCCGCGTGATAGGGGGCGCAGGGGGCGATCTTGTTGCCCACCAAGCCGTACATGGAGGCGATATTGATGATGCGGCCGTAGTTTGCGGGAATCATGGCCTTGGACACCACAGCCCGGGACATTTTGAAGGTGCCGAACAGGTCGATGTTCACCTCGTTGAAGAACTGGTCGTCGGTCATGTTGACCGCCAGGCCCACCGCGCCGGTACCGGCGTTATTCACCAGGATATCGATGCGGCCAAACTTGCCCATGACGATATCGATGGCGTTGTCGATGGCCCAGGTGACGGTGATATCGCAGACGATGCCGATAGCCTCCACGCCGTATTTCTCTCGGATCTCCTGGGCGACCGCCTCCACCTTCTCCTTGCGGCGGGCCAGGGCCACGATGTTGGCTCCCTGATTCGCCAGGGCGTGAGCCATCTGCACACCGATGCCGCCGGAGCACCCGGTAACAATGGCCACCTGTCCGGTCAGGTCGAAATAGTTTTTCTTTTCCATAATTTTTGATCCTTTCTGCCGCCCAAAATGGGCATAGCTATACCATTAGAATCTCTTATTTTTTATGTATTTATCGTCTAATGATATGATACAGGATATTTTCACCGTTGTCAATAGTTTTTTGATATTTTGCACAATAATCTTTCTTTTGACGATGTTGTTTTTGTGCAAAATAAATAAACAAATTCTTGTGCCTTGTGGGGTAATCCAACACCTTCACAGGGGTTGGATTACCCCACAAGGCACAAGAAAGCCAACAGCACCCCACAAATCAGGAACGAATCCCGCAAAAAAGGACCGGGTCGAGCCCCGGTCTTTTAAACTTACACAAAAGCCAGTGTTATAATCCCAAATACACGGACATAATAACCAAAATACGCCCGACCGGCCTGCCAGAATGTTACCCGTCCTCTCATTCGGGGCGTCAGACGATGCGCGGCGAGGGATTTTGCTCTCTGGCGAAGCAGGCCGACGAAGGCGTGCCTCCGGGGCTCCCGCAAAGCCTGCTTCGCGGGGGAGAGGAGGCGCAAAGGGAGCGTGCGGATGCTCTTTTGAAAAAAGAGCGTAGCTACGCGGACTTTGTGTTGACGATGTCAAGGAATTCCAGCGGGCAAAAGACTCGCCGCACCTCGTATATACAGGGTCAGGGACAAGGCCGGACGGTCTTGTCCCTGACCCAGTCTGTCAAAGAAAGCGCTATTAAGTAAGGCAAGAACAGATGCAAGATGGCGA
>JAJQBY010000075.1:0-30074 GCA_021203045.1 Oscillospiraceae bacterium
AATCTTTGCTTATAGGTCACACTCACTCCTCCCAAATCCCGGGCGGGGCTTGGTGCATCAGGGACCCATATCGCCGGCGAGGCAAAAACGGGCAACTTTTACTGTTTTGTCCCGTTTTTTTACACATTTTCTTGTTTGCACAATGTTTTTTGATCTCTCCTGTGTTACGATAATAAAAATAGTAAAAAATATAATTTTGAATTATAGTAAGGTGGTAAACAACAATGGCATCTATAGGACATACGATCGAACGACAGACCGTAAACGCTCTCATCAACCACTTATATGATAACGTGGCTGACAAGGAAAAGCGCGCGGACACGCTGTGTCAGATAGTGGACTTCGGCTCGAAATTCTATAAGGGCTCTCCCGAACAGATCGAGAATCTCAAAAACACCATCCGCACATCCGACGCCCACTATATGCAGATCCTCAACACCATGCTGGATGAGGGTAACCCCCAATATGTCAAAAAGGTTCTCATGAATCTGGGCTATGAGGCAACCTATCACGGCACCAAAATGATCCGCGCGAACCGGGAAAAATACGGCTGCAACATCCCCTGGCTTATCCTGTTCGACCCCACCATGGCCTGCAATATGCACTGCGTCGGCTGCTGGTCCGGCACCTATGGCCACAAGTCCAGCCTGAGCTATGAGGACATGGATAAGATCGTCACCGAGGGCAAGAGCCTGGGCGCTTATCTCTATATGCTCACCGGCGGCGAGCCCATGGTTCGCAAAAAGGACATCCTCCGTCTATGTGAGAAGCATAACAACTGCTTCTTCGCCGCCTATACAAACTCTACTCTGATCGACGAGGAGCTGTGTAAAAAAGTTGTGGAGCTTGGAAATCTGACCTTCATGATTTCCATTGAGGGCACGGAGGAGACGAACGACGCCCGCCGCGGCGAAGGCCATTACGCCGCCGCCGTAAAGGCCATGGATCTGCTCAAGCAGTACGGCATCCTCTACGGCATCTCCGTTTGCTATACCCGGAACAATATCGAGGCCGTCACCAGCGATGAGTTCCTGAATTTCGTGGCATCCAAGGGCGCTCATTTCGGCTTCTATTTCCACTATATGCCCGTGGGCAACAACGCCGTGCCGGAGCTGATGCCCACCCCGGAGCAGCGACGCGCCATGATAGACCGCATCCGCTATATCCGCTCGGACGACTGCGACATCCCCTTTTTCCCGATGGACTTCCAGAACGACGGCGAGTTTGTAGGCGGTTGCATCGCCGGCGGCCGGAACTATTTCCACATCAATTCCAACGGCGACGCGGAGCCCTGCGTGTTCATCCACTTCTCTGACGCCAATATCAAGGAGAAGTCCATCATCGAGATTCTGAAAAGCCCCCTGTTCATGCAGTATTATGAGGGCCAGCCCTTCAACCGCAACCATCTGCGGCCCTGCCCCATGCTGGAGAACCCGGATGAGCTGCGGGGCATGATCGAGCGCACCGGCGCCCATCAGACCAACATGGAGTCCCCGGAGGAGGTAGAGCACCTGTGCGCCAAGTGCGACGCCTACGCCCAGGCGTGGGCTCCCGTGGCTCAGGAATACTGGGACACCCATGAGCATCCCCACCGGAAGTATGAAAACTATACCCCCGAGAAGGTCGCCCATCCCGAGCTCGCCGCCTTCCAGCACGCAGACGATTGATCTCGCAAATCCCATAAAATGATTATTCCCCCGGCAGGAGCCCTATTGCAGGCCCCACCGGGGGATTGCTGTTATTATACTTCCGCTCTCCCAACGGCGCCGTCACGCCAGGGGCGTACCGTCCGGGCGGAACAGGGGCAGGGGGGCCAGGACGGTGATATCCTTCCGCTCGATAGCGTCTCCCTCCGCCAGGATGGCCATTTTGGCCACGATATTGCCTTTGGCCCGGGTCACCAGCTCCTCCATCGCCCGCAGGCTCTCTCCGGTGGAGATCACATCGTCCAGGATAACGATCCGCTTGCCCGCCATGGCTCTGGCGTCCGCCTCGTCGATGACCAGGGTCTGCTCCCCGGCGGTGGTGATGGACCGGACCGTCACCTGAAACACGCCGGACATATAGGCCTTGGCCTGCTTCCTGGCCAGCAGATAGGGCACGCCGCTCTGACGGCTCATCTCATAGGCCAGCGGGATGGCCTTGGCCTCCGGAGCGATGATATAATCGCAGGCAGGCATACGCTTCAGAAGCTCCGCCCCGCAGTGCTCCGTCAGCTCCACATCCCCGAAGATGACGAAGGCCCCGATGGAAAGGCTTTCATTCAGCGGCAAAACGGGAAGCTCCCGCTTCATGCCGCAGATGTCGATGGTATAAGTCATGATATTATTCCTCCACTTTTGTCATCAAAAATCCGCAATAGCCGCTCCACATGGCTGCTATATGATTTCGGCCAGTTTGATTCCATCATAATCCCAATACTGCGCCCCCTGATAGGCGCCTGAGGCATTGACCTCTCCACGTCTTGTTTGCAGCATTCTTGTCAGCGGAGACAGTTTCCATTTTTTCCCTTCAAATTCCACTTCGCTGTCTGACACAACACGGGCCATGATAGACGGGTCTTTGTGAAACTGAATATATTTTCCCACAAGCTGCAGTTCATTAAAGGAAAGGCCATGTTTTTCCTTCACCGCAAAATTATTTATTCTCCTCATTGTATCCGGAATGGGCAGCACTTCCTGCACAATGTAATCCACAATCCAGTTGCACCGATCGATTATCGTATCTTTATTCCAGTGATCTTGGTCAACGATTTTTGTTTTTGCGATTTGCAGTCCCGCAAGGTTTTGATAGGTATTTCTTTTTTCCAGAAACGACTTTTGCCCCAGTTCCTGATTGTGCCGAATCAATGTAAGGTTCCCTATATTATGAACATACTCCTGGTGAATATCTTCACTGTCCTCTCCAAGCTCCGCTCGCCAATCATCGTTCAGCGTTTGCGGCATGATATGCTCTATCTGCAAATGCTTATCTGATATATCCGGGCGGCTTTTGGTAATTTTCTCCTCAACCAGAGCCAGGAAAAATTTGCAGTATTGAGAGTTGAAGAAATTAGCGCTTTTCAGCGTATTCACCATCTCAATGTCATTGGGAACACGGAGGTTGCTTTCCTGCTTGGCCAGAATGGAAAAGGTCTCCTGCCGCTTGTCAGCCGCTTTCGAAAGTTTATTCAACTGCTTTACAAGAATCGGAAACCCCTTGTTTTCCGCCGCAGTCAGCCTGATTATGCGCCGTCTCATGCAATAGATTCGGAACGCATCCAGAATTTCCTCTACATCACCGTCTGTGAATTTCTCATCGTGCCATGCAGAAAGAAGCGCAAGCAGAAACGAATACGCCGTAGTGACGTGAAGATAGCGTATATCTGCAAGCAAGCTGTCAATTCTGCCGTTTCCCGTCGTCCTGCCTGAAATAATGCTGCTATATAATGGAGCATGCTGACATAAATCATCTAATATGCCTTCCGCATTCCCATCATAAAGGTTCTGACTCTTGAACAGAGCATACAACTCTTTGTAGTTTGTCTCTGTCGCCTGCTTAAAAGGAGCCTCGGCACGCCATTGCATATAATCTCTTATGTAGTTTGAGGTCTGCCCCGGCAAAATTTTTTCAATATGGAGCCAGTATTTTTGATAATATTTCTCCTGCCTATCGGCGTTAAGGCCCAGGAGCAGATAGTTACGCACCAAATCCGCCAGAGAAAGGGGCTTTCCAAGGGGGTTCATGGGCTCGAAGATTTCCTGCGGATTTTCCCATGAGTTTCTGTCCGGCTGCAGCTCTATCGTAATGACGCTGAATTTGTTGATTCCTTTATCAATCAGCGATTCAAGGTCGTTGCCCTTGTTTCGGTACGCCAGAAGCCAGGTCTTGAACAAGCTATAATTACAAAAAACTCTGGAGGTCTTTTCACTGTCGCTCAAGTTCTCGCCCAATATAATATTTCTGTATGCGCTCCAATCGGTTTCCACCTGCTTCAGCTTGATCTTATATTCGGAATCACCGGTCGCCCTCTCGTTTTTCAGATAGTCTGAATCAATGGTGTCCTTCAGGCCCTGATCCTCCAGCAAATCACGCAGAGCAACAAGGAATAGCATGGTTGTTGTGATACGCTGCTGGCCATCGATCAAAATCAGCTTATTGGGCTGATTGAAAGCCGTTTCCGTCTGAAAATAGGTGATCGTGCCAAAAAAGTGTTCCGCCAGGCTGCCCGATACGTTTTTATCGCGGGTTTTCACAACGTCTTCAAAAAAAATCTCGCACTGATCGTTCGTCCACTCATAGTTCCGTTGATAGGGTGGAATATAAAATGTTACCTTTTTATTTGAAAGCAGATCCAGCAGTTTTTGCTCCAACGGTATCATACTGTCTACCTCGCCTCCATAAGGACCGGCAGGCCGGTCAGATATCTGCGCAGCATATCGAAGGCGTTGTTGGCGGACAGCAGGCGAACCCGGTCCCGGCCGGCTCCCAGGTGAAGCTCACGCACCCAGACCTGCTCCGCCGTGGCCAGGCCCACATACACCGTGCCCACAGGATTTACCCCGTCTCCGTCCGGCCCGGCAAGGCCCGTGGCGGATACGCCCAGGTCGGCCCCGGTGGCGGCCCGCACACCCTTGGCCATGGCCTCTGCCGTCTCATAGGATACGGCCCCATGGGACGCGATTAAATCCGGGTCGATATGCAGCATGGCCGCCTTACATTCATCGCAATAGGTGACGGCGCCGCCCCGGAACACAACGGAGGCTCCCGGCAGGGCAGTGAACTTCGCCCCGATCAGCCCGCCGGTCAGGCTCTCCGCCGCCGAGAGGGTCAGGCCCTTTTCCGTCATCAGGGACAGCACCAGCGCCTCCAGACTCTCCACGTCCACGCCATAGACCACCTGGCCCAGCTCCGCTCTGACCGCCTCGATAACCGGCCGGCACATGGCCTCCGCCTCCTCATGGCTGTGGGCCTTGGCCGTGACCCGGAGCATCACGTCCCCCTGCTTGGCATAGGTTGCCAGGGTGGGGTTTTGCATTTTTGTCATTTTATCCCGCAGGCGGGCTTCCACCGCGCTCTCCCCCATACCGAACACCCGGATCTGGCGGGAGACGATGGTCTCCTCCGACAGCGCCTTCAGATAGGGCACGGCGCAGTGCCGGAACATGGGCAGGCATTCGCTGGGCGGGCCGGGAAGCATGATGACCCGCACCCCGTCCTTTTCAAAGGCGCAACCGGGAGCGGTGCCCCAGTCGTTGTGAAACACGGTGCAGCCCTCCGGCAGATAGGCCTGCTGGAGGTTATTCTCCGTAAAGGGCCGGTCGTGGGTGGCAAACCAGCATTTCAGCCCCGCCACCTCCTCCTGGTGCAGCACCAGGGGCAGGCCGAAGGCCTCCGCCAGGACGGTCTTGGTCAGATCGTCATAGGTGGGTCCCAGTCCGCCGGTGGTGATGATAAGATCGGCCCGGCTCCTGGCGATAGCCACGCTCTCCGCCAGACGGCCGGGGTTATCCCCCACCACGGAATGCCAGAACACGTTGATGCCCAGGCCCGCCAGCATATCGGACAGGGAGGCCGCATCGGTGTTGATGGTATTTCCCAGCAGCAGCTCCGTGCCCACGGACAGTATCTCGCAGTTCATATCTCTATCTCCCTTCAGGGCAGCAGCTTTACCTGCTCCCGGCCTGCCAGCGCCTCCGCCACCAGGGTATCCACATCCAGAGGGGCCTCCGCCTCCAGCACCTTGTCCAGCCTTGGATGGGTGCAGGGGTGGCGGGGGGTGAACACGGTGCAGCAGTCCTCATAAGGCAGGATGGAGGTATCGAAGGTGCCGATACGCCGGGCAATGGCAATGACCTCCGCCTTGTCCATCCCCACCAGGGGCCGCAGCACCGGCACAGTGGCGCACTGCTCCGTGGCGGCCATGGCCTCCATAGTCTGGCTGGCCACCTGACCCAGGCTCTCCCCGGTAATCAGTGCTCCGCAGTGGTTATCCAGGGCGATGGCGTTGGATATGCGCATCATCATGCGCCGCATGATGATGGTGAAATAGTCCTCCGGGCATTTGGCCCGCATCTCCTCCTGAATATGGGTGAAGGGGACGATCTCCACCGTCAGCCGGCCGCACCAGCCGGTCAGGATTTTCGCCAGATCCAGCACCTTCTCCTTGGCCAGCTCCGAGGTATAGGGGAAGGAGAAAAAGTGCACCGGGATAATGTGCATCCCCCGCTTTGCCATCATATAGGTGGACACGGGGCTGTCTATCCCTCCGGACAGCATGCTGACCGCGCTGCCGGAGGAGCCCACGGGCAGGCCGCCCGCCCCCTGCACCGGCGCGCCGTGAATATAGGCGGCCTTATCCCGCACCTCCAGATGGACAGTCAGCTCCGGGTGGTGCATATCCGCCGTCAGGTTGGGGAACGCATCGTCCAGTTCCCCGCCCACATACTGGCTCAGCTCCACGCTGGTCATGGGAAAGCCCTTATCCCCCCGGCGGGATTCCACCTTGAAGGTCCTGGCCCGGGAGAGCTGGTCATATAGATATTCCTTAGTCTTCTCTGCAATCAGGACCGGGTCCTTCGGACAGGCCATAGCCCTGGTCAGGGTCATGATGCCGAATACCTTTTGCATGCTCTCAAAGGCCCCGTCGATATCGCAGTCCGGCTCCTGTGGCTCCACATATACGATGCTCTGCCGGGCCGTCACGGTAAATTTCCCATAGGGCTTCAGCCGCCGGCGGATATTCCCCGTCAGCCGCTGCTCAAAAACGTGCTTATTGAGCCCCTTCAGGACCACCTCTCCCTCCTTCAGGAGGATCATATCCAGGGTGTCCGGGGCCTGCTGTGTCGTCATGGCATCGTTCTCACTTTTTCAAAATGTTATAATATAGAATTATATTATAGCACGATTTTCCCCGTTTGACTACGGGTATAAATTCGCCCCCGGCGCAGTTACAGGACCGCGCCGGGGGCTGCGTTATGGCTGATGTTTCCATGGACCGGGGCCGGGGCCCCGGCGCATGGTATTTTTATTCGAATATATCCAGGTCCTGACCGTTTACCACGGCCCCGTCATACCCGGCGTCCCGAATCTCCTGCAGAATCGCCTCGCACCGCCAGGCCATCTCCCCGTCCAGATCCTTTGTATTGTCCTGAATCTCCATGTGATATATCCGATGATAGGTCACCAGAAGCTTCGGCCGCGCCCTTTGGGCTACCCCGGCCAGATCCACGCTCAGCGTGTGGACCTCCCGGTGGTATTTCTGCCACTTCGGCTCCCGGGCGGAGATGCCGCCCGTGTACTCCACCTCATGCAGCAGGATATCGCAGCCCTTCGCCTTTTCCGCCACGATATCAAGGGGCGCCGTGTCCCCGCTGATTACAATCACCTTGTCCGCCGTGGTGAATTTATAGCCATAGCTTATGAGTGTGCCATGGCTCACAGGGAAGGCCTCAACCGTCACCTTATCATCCTGATATACGATTCCGGGTTCGATCTCCGTCGCCTGCACCTGATATCCCACCTCGTTGGCCCGCTCAAAGCCGTGAAGTCGGAAATCGATGTCCGTCTCATAGGCCGACAGGATATGCTCTGTCATATGCCGTATCCCCCGGGGCCCGAATACCTGAAGGGGCTCCTGTCTCTCCAGCACCCAGGGCGTGAAGATCAGGTCGGGGTAGCCCGCCGTGTGGTCCGTATGCAAATGAGTGCAGAAGGCCACCGTCAGACGGTCAGGCCGCAGGGCGTCTACGCCCTTCCGATAGGCCTTCGCCGCCTGCCGCACCACGCCGGGGCCGAAATCCACCAGATAGGCCTGCCCGTCCACCACCACGGCAGAGGCAGGCCCGCTGGCGTTGGGACAGGCATTCGGTGTGCCTGTCCCAAGCAGTACAAGCTTCGTCATCGTTATTTATGCGTTGGCCTCTGCCACTTCCTCTGTGTCCTCGATATGCTTGATGGAAATGCCCGTGAAGCCATAGAAGATGCTGAAGATAGGCGTCAGATACAGCAGGAACAGATAGGGGAAGAACGCCGCCCAGGCCACGCCCAGCGTGCCCGACATATAGACGCAGTAGCCGTGCCAGGGTATCATCGGCCCGGCCAGCGTGCCCGAATCCTCCAGACTTCTGGACAGAATCTCCGGCGCGATCTTGCGCTCCTTGAAAATCGGCTCCATCAGCCGGCCGGTCAGCACGTGAGCCATGGGCTGAGAGCAGCTGATGATGCTGGTCACATAGCCAACCACCGGCGTGATCGTGATCAGGGTGCCGTCGTTCTTGATGCCCTTTACGAGGACCCGCAGGATATTCTCCAGCACGCCCAGCTTATCCAGCATACCGCCCATGCCCACAGCAAAGCTGATGATGGCCACATATTGCAGCATGCTGCTCATGCCGCCTCTGTTCAGAATGGTTTGCAGAATGCCCACATCGATGCCGGTGGTATAGCCGTTATAGGCCACCTTGATGATGCTGGCCAGATCGATTCCCTGATAGAAGAAGGTAACCAGGCCCGCCGCCAGGCTGGAAAGTCCCAGGGCCGCCACAGCGTTCACCTTCAGCAGGAGCAGGGCAATCAGCAGTATCGCCGGAAGCAGGGTAACGAATCCCAGATGGAACTCCCCGCTCAGCGCCTGGATGTATGTGCTCAGATCTCCTGCGGTGTATCCGCCGCTGGTCTGCCGGAAGCCAAGAATGGTGAACAGAATCAGGCTGACCACAAAGGCCGGAAGGGTGGTCCAGAGCATGGACTTCACATGATCGCTCAGCTTGGCACCCGCCACCGCCGGCGCCAGGTTCGTGGTATCGGACAGGGGGCTCAGCTTATCGCCGAACATAGCGCCGCAGATGACGGCGCCCGCCACCATACCGGCATTGATGCCCATGGCGTTGCCGATGGCCATCATGGCCACGCCGGCGCTTCCCACAGAGCCGTAGGACGTGCCCGTCACCAGACTCAGGACCGCGCAGAAGATCAGCGTAAGGGGAAGCAGCCAGGTAGGATTAATCATCTGCAGACCACCCACGATGATCGTGGCGATGGTGCCGCTTTGCAGCCAGGTGCCGATCATGACGCCGATGGCCATCAGCAGCACCAGCGTAGGCACCACCACGCGAATTGCGTCATAAGCGCCGGCAATAATCTTCTTATAATCTATCCGGAGCACCAGGCAGAACAGATAGATGATAACCCAGCTGAAGAACAGGCCAATCATCGGACCGCCGGTCTTCAGGCGGATGCAGACCGCCACAGAGCCGACAATCAGCAGCAGCAGGATAATCGACTCCAGCATATTGAGCTTTTTGTCTTCCTTCATTTTTATACCCTCGATTCTTTATTGTACCGGCCGGCAATTTTGCCGCATTTCTCCGTTTTTGGCGCGGGCATCTTTTGGACATAAAAGCGTTAAATTGCCAAACCTGAGGCAATAATACCACGCCCTCCGTAGAAAGTCAATACAAGATCGTTTATTTCCAGACTTAATGTGATCGCATAGAAAAAAGGCCCAATTTTGAAAATCGGACCTTTTTATGCTGTAAACTAAAATGCTCTCCCATGAGATCAGCTGCGTCGATCAGAGAACCGTCTCAGCTTCACTCGATGACGGTGATGACCACGCCGCCGAAGTCATGGACGCCGGCGCCCTCCACCAGAACGCCGTCCACATACAGCGCGCCGGTGTTGCCGTCCTCCGTGCGGTCGATGGTCAGCTCCACTATATTGCCGCTGGCCTGGAATGCCTCATCGGTCTGAATCTCCAGGGTGTAGCGCACGCCGATATAGAGCTTGCCCTCGCCGCCGGTCAGGGAGCTGTCCCCATACAGGCGGAGGATGCTGTAGCCGTTCACCTGGTCCGCCGCGTCTCCGGTCAGACCCTTCACCACATAGGACTCTGTCTCCGCCCCGGCCTCGATGGTCTCGCCGGTCATGAAGTCGCTGCCGCCGGTGGTATAGCCAAGGGTGATGGCATAGACGCTGTCATCCTCCAGCGTGACCTGGGAATCCGCCACGGTGACGATGGACTTGGCGGCCTTGGCCGTCCAATAGAAGCTCTCCCCGAAATTCAGCACGCTGTTCACCGCATAGAGGGAGCCGGTGTCCGTCCAGTAGCTGGTGTTGTTGTGGAACTCATAGTAGTCTCCGAAGTCGGCGATGCAGTTTTCATAGTACACCGTGCCGCCGCCGTTGATCTCCGAGGTGGCGGAGCCGCAGATATAGGAGTTTTTATAGTACACGATGCTGGTCTCGTCCAGCACGGAGCCGCCGGTCCCGTGCTTCACACTGACGGATTCGTTATATACCAGATATCCGCCCCAATAGTCCGTGGAGAAAATGCGCCCGGAGCCCAGGATGGCGCTCTGGTCATACCACAGGACCCCGTTATAGGTCAGGTTGGAGGTGTGGGTGCCGGGGGAATAGATATGGATATTGCGGTTATAGATGGCCGCGTTGCACAGAGGCAGGAAGCCGCCGGCGGAGGAGCCGGTCTCCACATCCACGTTGATGCTGCCGTCCGTGCCGATAAGGCTGACCACCGTGCCGCTGTCCCGGGCCAGCAGCACCGCCCCGCCGCCGAAGCCGTAATCGCTGTTGGTGGTGGTCGTGGTCAGATAGGGGTCGATCAGGACCACCTTGGCCCCGTTGGAGACCACCAGGGCGTTCATGTTGCCGTCCACATCGAACACCGCGTCCTCCCCCTCCAGGACGCAGTCCTCCGTGATCTGGGCATATACCTCATAGGCGGCAGTCTTGTCGTTGCCGTTATCTGCGTTCTCCACACCCTCCACGTCCAGAGAGGTGGCCAGGGCGTAGTCCGTATCGGGGTAGGTCAGGGCCGTGATGTAATTCCCCTGGGCCAGGGCATAGAACAGCTCAATGGCCTCCATTTTGGAAGCAGCGGCGCTGTAATCGGCCACCTCGACACCCAGCAGGCCGGCCATGGCCTCCGCCTTTTCCAGGGCAGTCTCCGCTTCCGGCAGAGACGCTGCCGCCGCCTTGCCCGCCTCGGACAGATGGGCATAGGCGCTGGTCATGGCATTATACAGGGTGGCCAGGATGTCCTGATAGCTCATGGACGCGGAGCAGTCGATGGACACCAGGGGGTCCACCGCCTCAATGTCGTCGATAATGCCGGTGCCGTTGGTGTTCTGGATGGATACGAAATAGGGCTCGCTGCCGATGGTATAACCGCTCATCATGACACCGTAGGCGTTGTCATATACGCCGAAGTAGCGATAGATGAACAGGGTCAGCTCAAAGGTATAGAAGCTGTCCCGGTCATAGCCGAATACCCCATAGCTGTCCCCGCCGTTGGTGAAGCCGGAGGCCAGCCACCAGTTGACCGCGGCGGTCTCCTCCGCCGTGGCGTCCGCCATATCAGAAAAATCGGCGGCGGTGAACAGGGTATCGTTAAAGCTGATGTAGGGCCGGACGATGTTCATGTCCAGATATTCATCGTAATACAGCCCGTCGTCGGAGGCCTCCACCCCCATAATGGGGGCGTATTCGCTCAGGGCCAGCATGCCGTCGTCCACGCCGCCGGAGGCGATGGTGGCGTTATACAGAGTCTGCGTGGTCTCCGCCTCGTCCACCACGATATAGACGGGGCTGGTCAGGCTGCCGTCGAAGGACGCCCAATAGACGCTGTTCTCCTCCGGCAGAGGCAGGGTAAAGGCCCAGCCCCCGGCCTCCTCGTCATAGACGGCCTCCGCCGTTCCCAGGGCTTCCCCCTCCTCCTGGGCATCATAGAGGGTCACCTCCACAATATCCGCCTCGAAGGGGACGATATCTCCCATCTCGTCGAACACGCCGTAGCACAGGAAGGACGCCGCCTCGTCGCCGTCCGCGGCGGTATACACATTGCTTTGCAGGCTGGGCCAGGGCTGGATATCCCGCTCTGCGGACGAGGTCTCGCCGGAGGCCTCCCCCGAGGCGAACGCCGCCCCGCTCAGACCGAACAGCATAACCACCGCCAGCAGAAACGCCAGCAATCCCGTTCGTTTGATCTTCATTGTATGCTCCTCCTCAAAATGATTTTTGCATATCGGGTAAAGTAATCCAATATACATGTTAATAATTTATCATCTTTTTCCCGTTTCGTCAATAGGGTTTTACGATTTTTCCGCCTGAAACCTGACCGTTCCGCGCGCCCATTCGGGCGCATATATAACACAAAGCGTCCGCCAACGGCGAACGCTTCGCATACATATTCGTTGAAATTACAGGAAACAATCATTCCGGCTGGTTCAGCACCGTGGCCGCGATGTCCGGGTAATTGGTCATGATGGCGTCCGCGCCGATGGATTGGAGACGGGCCATCTCCTCCGGGTCGTCGATGGTCCAGTACTGGACGGCGATATTATACCGGTGAGCGTAATTTATCACCCGGGCCGTGCCCAGGTTTATCACATAGTCCGTGGTGGGTATCTGCAAGGCCTGGAAGCCGAAGGTGTCCTCATCCACGTTCAAATTCAGCAGGGCGCAGAGATAAAATTTCACGCACTCCATCACCCCGGCGCTGCGGAGCATATCGGGGTAATTCTCGTCCATATAGGCCGTGACCTCATTGTGGAAGGTGCCCACCACGGTCTTTTCCAGACAGCCGTATTCCTCCAGGATGGCATACAGCTTGTCCGCCGCCTCATAGCCCAGCTCGCCGCTGTTTTTGATCTCGATGATATAGCCGTAGTCCCCGGCGGCTTCCAGATAATCCAGGGTCTCCTCCAGGGTGATGATGCGCAGGTCGTCCGGTACCTGGTCCCCGGTCAGGCCGGCATAGGGCATGGTGCCGTCGTCCGCCTCGAATTGGGCGCCCATGTTCAGATTTTTCAGCTCTGCCAGCGTCTTGGTTCCTACGTCCACGTTCTCCTCCCCGAAATACTCCACCGCATCGCTGGTGCGGTCCAGGGTGGAATCGTGGAGTAGGACCAGCTCTCCGTCCGCCGTCAGGTGCAGGTCGAACTCGAAAATATCCAGCTCATATTCATCGCTCTCCACGCAGTTTTTCAGAGCCATCATGGTGTTCTCCGGGGCGATGCCGCCTCCCGCCCGGTGGCCGGACAGCATGGTGGTCCCAAGGCTGGTGATCAGGGAGTTATCCGCCCCGTCCGACTCCTCCGGCACGGCACTGGAATCCCGGGTCACCACCCAATAGAGGATGCCCAGCAAAACGATAAGCACCAGCAGAATAATGCCGATGATCTTCAGCGCTTTTTTTGCCTTCTTTCCCATGGGGCAGCCCTTGGCGAACCAGGGGAAGGTCAGGGGCCAGACCAGGATGGCGCACACGACCACGATGAAATACCGCACGGCGTGGGCCACATCGTGCCCGCCGAACAGGGCCAGCAGCGGGGATTTCAGCGCCGTCCGCAGAAGCATAACGAAGGCCACCCCCAGCACCACCTTCAGCACCTGGGCGAAGGCAGGGGCTCTGGTATCGAATTTTATGTGCTTCCGCTCGATAGGGCATCCCACCAGCACCCCCAGGGCGCAGCCCAACATGGTATAGCTGTTTTTCAGCGCCTCGGTGAGATTGTCGCCGTCGATATCCGCCGGCCAGGCGTAAAGCTCCACGAACAGTGCCGCCGCCAACGCCAGAACGGAGATCACGCCGAACACAATCAGCACGATTTGGGGCTTTTCCTCGCTCTTTTGGAACAGGGGATACAGCCCGAACACCAGCGCAATGCCGATGGCCAGGCCCACGCCCACGTCCGCCGGGGTATGCACCCCCAGATACATCCGGGACAGGGCCACCAGGGCCACAATGACGATACACACCCACCGCAGCCAGGTCTTTTTGGTGAACCGGGCAATGCCGCCGAAGGAGACGGCGGTATTCTGACTGTGGCCGCTGGGGAAGGAATAGCCCGTGGCCCCCTCCCTGGCGCTCTCCACGATGGTGAAATCCGGGTCCCGTACCCATATGGTCTGGGCACCCGGCAGGTGATTTTCAGAAACTGATTGACCACCGTGCCGCCCACGCCGGCGGCGATCAGATAATATCCGTCCCGCTTGCTGACGCACCAGTATACTATGATGGCCAGCATGATGAACACGCTCTCCCCGCCCAAAACCGTTATGGCCGAGAAGAACCCATTCAGCACAGGGGTGCGAAGCCCCTCCAGAAAATACAGAAAGCTCATAAGCCACCTCGCCGTCATTTTTCTGGGGACATTGTACCATATTCCCGGCAAAAACAAAACGGGGATTTCGTCAGATGTTAGTATGGAAATGCAAAAATGGTCGATTTTATGTTGACTTTTACCGAATGCGGTTATATAATTTACCGAGTTAATTAGCGAGCTAAATTCCTGTTATCTCTATAAGACGAAGAAGGAGGATAGACCCGTGGTATTTTCCAGTCTGACATTTTTATTTTTCTTTCTGCCCATCACCCTGGCAGTGAACATGATTCTGCCCAAGAAGGTGCGAAACTACTGGCTTCTGGCGGCGAGCCTGGTGTTTTATGCCTGGGGCGCGGGGAAGTTCGTGCTGGTGATGATCGCCTCCATTCTGATAAACTATGTGTTCGCCCGGCTGATCGACGCCAGCGGCAGCGAACGCTTCCGCAAGGTCTGCCTGACCCTGGCGGTGATCGCAAATCTCGTGGTGCTGTTCTATAACAAATACATGAACTTCTTCACCGAGAATCTGCAAAAGATCTTCGGGGATTCCATCGCCGTCACCAGCATCATCCTGCCCATCGGCATATCCTTTTTCACCTTCCAGGCCCTTTCCTATGTGATCGACGTATACCGGAAGGACACGCCGGTACAGAAAAACCCCTATTACCTGGGGCTATACATCGCCTTCTTCCCCCAGCTCATCGCCGGGCCCATCGTGCGCTACCGCACCATCGCCGACCAGATCGAGGACCGGACCATCACGGCGGAAAAATTCGCCTCCGGCGTCAGCCGCTTCTGCGGCGGCTTCGCCATGAAGGTGCTGCTGGCCAACAACCTCTCCGTGGTGGCGGACGCGGCCTTCGACCTCTCCGCCACGCCGGGAGATTTAAGCGTGTGCTTTGCATGGCTGGGCGCCCTGGCCTATACCCTGCAAATTCTCTTTGACTTCAGCGGCTACTCCTCCATGGCCATCGGCCTGGGCCGGATGTTTGGCTTTGAGTTCATGGAAAACTTCAACTATCCCTATATCTCCAAAAACGTCACCGAATTCTGGCGGCGGTGGCATATCTCCCTGAGCCAGTGGTTCCGGGATTATGTCTACTTCCCCCTGGGCGGCTCCCGGGTGGACAAAAAATACAAGCTGGTGCGAAACCTGTTCGTCGTATGGATACTGACCGGCGTATGGCACGGGGCCAACTGGACATTCATCTGCTGGGGCCTGGGCTACTTTATCCTTCTTACCTTTGAAAAGCTGACAAATCTCCCAAAACGCGAATTGCCGCGGGGGGGGGTATTGGTTTATCGAATATTCACATTACTCTGCGTCATGCTGGGCTGTGTGGTGTTCCGGGCTGACAATCTGCGGTACGCCAAGCGGTATATCTTCGCCATGTTCGGCCTGGCGGGGAACGCCTTTGTGGACAGCAACGCCATCCGCTATGCCAATGATTATAAAATCCTCCTGGTGATCGCCCTCATCTGCTGCACCCCCGCCCTGAAAAAGCTGAAGGAATGGCTCTGCTGGAAGTGCAGGGCGGAAACCGCCGTCAACGCCGTGTTCGATCTGTGCGCCGTGGGGCTGGTGGTGATTTCCGTCTCCTATCTGGTGATGGGCGGAAACAACCCCTTCATCTACTTCAACTTCTGACAGGGGGTGCTGTGATGTTGCATACGCTGAAAACAAAAATAAACGCCAAAACCATCCTCATGCTGATACCCTCTGCGGTCTTTCTGGTGTTCATCTTCTATATGCTGGCCCGGAACATGACGGGAGAGGTAAAGGAGACCATCAAGGACACGGAGATATCCTTTTACGGCTTCTCCCAGCTCTCCGGTGAGTTTGAGGACACCCTGCAGGAGGATTTTTACCAGAAGAACGATTTTATCAATCTGAACGGGCTGACTACGCGGGTGCTGGGGATTAATAATTTGAATAATGTACAAAAGCTGGCTAATGGATATTTGACTAGCTTCACCAATGCGACAGACACGACGGATGAGACGGAAAGCATTATAGAACTGGACGCCTTTTTAAGCGGCCGTGGAATTGACTTTGTATACATTTTAGCCCCTAATAAAGCCGCATTTTACGGCGCGGAATTTGCTCCTGGTTACAGCAGCACCGCTTATCAGGATATAAACGCTATGATCTCCGCTTTGGACACAGCCGGGGTCACCACCATTGATATGGACGCCTGGTTTGAGGAAAACAGCTGGAGCATGGAGGACGTTTACTTTATCACCGATCACCACTGGATGCCTCAGGCGGGACTGGCAGCGGCCAGGGTGACAATGGAGCTTCTCTCCCAGCAGGGGATAGCGGAGTATGAAAGTGAACTTCTGGAGGATGATAGCTGGACGGTGACAGTGCTGGAAGACTGGTTCCTTGGCAGCCGTGGAAAGCGTGTGGGAACACTTTATGCTGGGGTGGACGACATCTCGGTATACACCCCAAACTTCGCAACAAATTATTCCTATTCCGGCCTTCCCGAAGGTTCAACGACTTGGCGCTACAGCGACAGTATCTTGAACCTGAGTTATATGGAAAACAAAAATTATTTCGGTTCTGACCCGCATTGCATTTATCTATACGGCGATTATCCGCTTCAGATCATCACCAACACAGAGGCCTGCAACGATATGCGTGTTCTGGTCGTCGGCGACTCCTTCCGCCGGGTATGGGAATATTTCCTTACAACACAGTTTTCTGCGGTCTATACGATAGACCTGCGGCACTACACAGACGGTACCTTTGTCCAATACGTGGAAGAAATTCAGCCGGATATCGTCATCATGTGTACAAATTCGACCTCTGACAGCGCGCTTTACACCTTCGGCACCGCCGAATACGAGGCCGCGCTGGCCCAGACGCAGGCGGAGGGGCTGTCCGTCACCGAGCTGTCCGATGCCGCTATCGCCGCCTCGGACAACAGCAGCAGCTTCACCGTCCTCTGCACCGGTCTGGCCCCCGGCCAGACCTATACTCTGACCGTGGACGGCACCGCCTATTCCGGCGGAGAGGGCCTGTATGTCCAGACCACTCTCCAGGATCTCTCCACCAACAAGGCCGTGTAT
This sequence comes from Oscillospiraceae bacterium, assembly GCA_021203045.1. GTDB lineage: Bacteria > Bacillota > Clostridia > Oscillospirales > Oscillospiraceae > CAJOIG01. Next base: position 17,181 of record JAJQBY010000075.1, read on the forward strand.
AACCGCTATTTCGGCGCCAACAGCGATGAGACCCAGACCTGGATATTCACCGTCCCGGAGGGGAGCGACACCTACGCGATCTATTTCTATGCCGGCACCAAGGGCAGCACCGCCGGCGTCTCCGCCTCCCTGGAGGGCGTGCGGCTGTATACGGGTGTCTATGAGCAGCCCTGAGCCGAAGGGCGCGCTTGACGATATCCTGCCGCCGTGATATACTGAACATCCAAAATATCCAAAACATGAGTGAGCTCATGGGTGAACTTTTCTGGGCCTCGGCCTATTTTTCGTCACACCCCGCCTTGGGGTGTGGCGGAATTTTTTTTGCGGGAGGATCTTTATGGAGCAGACGTTTATGAAGGAGCGGCGGATACTGCCGCTGGTGATATCCATGTCCCTGCCCATGGTGGTATCCATGCTGGTGACGGCGCTGTATAACATCGTGGACAGCTACTTCATCGCCAAAATCAGCGAGGAGGCCATGACCGCCCTGAGCCTGGTCTATCCCATCCAGAACCTGGTGAACGCGGTGGCGGTGGGCTTCGGCGTGGGGCGGAACACGGCGGCGGCCTATCCCCTGGGGGCGGGGGCGCCGGAGCGGGCCAGCGACGCGGCCTCCCTGGGGGTATGCCTGAGCGTGGTGCACGGGCTGGCGCTGACCGGGCTGTGCGAGGCCCTGGCCCCCTGGTTTCTGGGGCTTTTTACCGCAGACGCCGCCGTGCTGGGATACGGGACGGAATACGCCGCCATCGTCATCGCCTTTTCCGTGCCCATCACCGTGGGCATCGCCTTCGAGAAGCTGTTCCAGGCGGAGGGAAAAATGGTGGTGGCCATGGCCAGCATGATAAGCGGCTGCGTGGTGAATGTGATACTGGACCCGGTGCTCATATTCGGCCTGGGGCCCATCCCCGCCATGGGGATAAGGGGGGCGGCCTGGGCCACGGGCATCGGCCAGGTGGTGCCCCTGGTCGTATACGTCGCCGTATATCTGGCAAAGCCCGCGCCCCTGCGGGTGCGGTTCCGGCGGGAAATGTGGAACGGCCCCCTCTACCGGCGGCTTTACGCCGTGGGCATCCCGGCGGGGCTGAACATGGCCCTGCCCTCCCTGCTGATCACGGCGCTGAACGGAATTCTGGCGGGCTTTTCCGCCGCCTGCGTGCTGGTGCTGGGGATATATTATAAGCTGCAAACCTTTATCTATCTGACCGCCAACGGCATCGTTCAGGGCATCCGGCCCATCGTGGGCTATAACTACGGCGCCGGGGAATACGGCCGGGTCCATCAGACCTATTGCACGGCCCTGGCCCTGACCGCCGCCGTTATGGCCGTGGGGACAGTGATCTGCATGGGGGCCGCCGGGCCGCTGATCGGGCTGTTCACCCAAAGTCCGGAGACCCTGGCCCTGGGAAAGACCGCCCTGCGGATCATAAGCCTGGGGTTTGTGGTCTCCTCCCTGTCCGTGTCCCTCACCGGGGTATTGGAGGGCCTGGGCCGGGGGAGCCTGTCTCTGGGCATCTCTCTTATGCGGTATCTGGTGGTCATCGTGCCGCTGGCCTGGGTTCTGAGCCGGGTTTTCGGCGCTGCGGGGGTCTGGCACGCCTTCTGGATATCCGAGGCCATCACCGCCGCAGCCGCCTGGCTGCTATACAGGAAAAAGGTGAAGGGCGGGATACTGGCGCAGCCGCTGTAATGGACCTTCAGTTGGTGCCAAGGCCTCCCTCGCGGGTAGATATGCGGCGAGGGATTTTGCTCTCTGGCGAGGCGGGGCGACGAAGGCGTACCGTGTGTACGTCGAGGAGAAACAGCGCGGCATGGCGGAAAAAGACCCGCCGCCCACATATAAAAAGAAGGGCTGTACCAAAGCCACCAGGCAATGGTACAGCCCAAGCTGATTGTTGCTATGAATTACTGAGCAAGATACTCCTCAAATGAGCGAGGTTTAGCTTTAATATCCATGAGTCACCTTTTGAGCCTTTTGTAGAGCTCAATATTTCGTGGAGTGTAGCCTAAAGAATCGTAAAACTTCCTTGCTGTATCGTTTGGGGCAAAGAGATCTACTGCCACAAATTCGCAGTTCATTTCCGAAAAATATCTCTCGATGGCGCTCATCAGATCTTTTCCTATTTCACTTCCTCTCCGGGGCGCTGTAACGGCAAGGTCAGATATGATCCCACGCCTTGGGCAACGATTGGTAATGACGTCTTCTTCATCTTTAGGTTCTATGTATCCTGCAATAAAGCCGTCCACTTCGCTTCCTGATACTGCGAGAAGGATTATTCCATCGTGTTTCTTTATGAGTTCCTGTAAATAGATAAAATACTTTTCGCCATACTCATTGTCGATGGTCTGTACGCTTTCCTCATCAACAGAGACCAAATACTCTTGCAATTCAACGAGCAAATTGACTACTTGCTGCTTTTCGTTGGAATATGGAACAATCTCCAATGCGGACACCTCGCTGTTTTTCTCTAACTGCTGTAATGATACCGTTTAGCTGGCATACTTCTTGAAGTTCTCAGCTTGTTCAAGAACCTTCCCCAATTGAAACTTCTTTTTTGGTTTAGCTGCTCTTGCCATTTGAGCCTCCCCGCTTTCAAATATCTGCTGTAGCGCCGCAAACGGTCTCCGTTAGTCCTCTTCGATTACTTCCATAAGGTTGCCAATATCACAATGAAAGACCTTACAGCGATTGCGCATGACTACCATGTTGACAGGACGGTCATCGTTTAAATAATATGTAATGACCCCCAATTTGTAAAGACGTGGATATACCTGTATAATGTAGGTGTTGGCCCTGATGCTTGAGATCGCTCCGCGTCCGGCAGACGCCTGCCGGTTGAAAATGAATTCATCTTCGTTATAAGAAGGGCTGTACCAAAATGGTACAGCCCAAGCTGATTGTTGCTGCTATGAATTACTGAGCAAGATACTCCTCGTAGGTCATGCAGGTATAGAGGGCGTTGATAGCGCCGTACATGGTTCCATCCTCCAGGCCGGTGTAATCGGCCTCCTGGGCCTCGGCCAGCTCGCTGATGAGCTGGCTATATATGTCGGTAGTGGTGTCGGTGTTCACAAGGTCGGTCAGGTAGGCGATATAGCCCTCCCAGTCGCCCTCGGAAGCGACAGCCTCGGCGGAGGCGTCATCGGACGCGGCCTCGCCGGCCTCGCCGGCGAATTCGGCCTCATAGATGGCCTTTGCAGCGGCGATGATGGCTTCGTCCACTGCGTCGGAGCCTTCCATAATCCACTCGCCATCCACGATCTCGCAGTCGATCTGCTTGGAGGTGTCGGCAATGTAGATGGAAACAGTACCATCGCCCAGTGCATACTCTACGCTGCTGAAGGACAAAACCATACCCTCGCCCACATCCACGTCGAAGGGCTCATAGCTGTAGTCGGCCTCGAAGGCGGCAGCGGCCTCTACCTCGACCTCGGCGGCCTCGCCGATGACGGGGGCAGCGATCTCCGCATCGCCCTCCTCACGGGCGGGAGCCTCTGCGCCGGTGATGATGATCTCGCCCTCATATGTGCCGGCGGCGATCTCGGTCTCCACGCCGTCCACGGTCATCACAAGGCTCATGCCCATAACGGTGGAGGTCTCATCGATGGTCAGGCTGGTCAGGTAGTTGGTGCCGGTGACCATCCAGGTGGAGCCGTTGGTCAGAGTCAGGCTGACGGGGTTGTTCACAGTGGGAGCGGAGATAGCGTCCTCACGGAGATACATGGTGTAATCCCAGGTGCCGGAGGAGCCGTCAATGGTGCCAGTGTAATAGTCCAGAGCGAACTCGGTCTCGTCCAGGGCGTTGCCATCCGCATCGGTGTGATAAGCCCAGGCGGAGGAGATCTCGCCGCTGACCTCAGCGTTGTCCAGGGTCACGTTCAGGCCCACGGCATCGTCGGTGGAGGCGTTATAGATGTTGCCCTGCACCACGGAGTTGGAGATGGTAACCTCGCTGGCGGTGCCGGTCTGCTCCAGCACGTCCTGGGCCAGATATTCCTCATAGGTCAGGTCAGTGATGGTGTTGGAGGTTTCAGCAGGGCCGCCGGCGTTATCGTCAGAGTTGGTCTGGAGAACCAGAATGTCCACGCCGTTCCCGGCCAGGGACACGTCCACGTTATCCAAGGTGATGACGGTGCTGTATGTACCCTGGGTCTGAATGGCGGCGAAGATGTTCTGAATGTCAAAGCTGGAATCGCTGACAGTCAGGGTGCCGGTGCCGTTGCCGTTGCCGCCGGAGTGGAGCAGGAAGCCAATGCGGCCAGACCAGCCATAGCTGTTGTCGCTCATGATGATGGCACCGGTGGTGATGATGCCCAGGTAGTCGGGGGAGTACCAGGCGCTGCCATAGGCATAATCCAGCACGCCGGAGTCGGCGTAGGCAATGTAGCCAGAGGTTTCGCCGTAGCGGCCCACGGTGACATACCAGGTGGTGTCGTTTACATCATAGGTGAAGTCGTAGTCCTCGGTCTCCTCGTCGGAGGCTGTGCCTACCACGGCCACCATGGAGTTGGCCACCAGAGCGGTGGTGCCGGCGGTGCCGGAGTCGGTGGACAGAACAGCCCAGCCGTTGGAGACCACCAGGGAGTTTGTGAAGGTGTTGGTGCCTGCGCCGCAGGCCAGGCTGGCGCGGATGTTGCCCTCAATGCCAAGGGCGAAGGGACACTGCTGCATCATGGGAACAGCGTAGTTGTCCTCGGTGTCATAGGGGTTCGCGTCCTCGTCATTCTCGGAGATGATGACAGAGTCGTTCACAGAAGTCTGGGAGGAGCCGCCGGTGTACAAACCGCTGCGGATAACGCCGGTGCTGTATACCACAGAGCGGTTGATCTCCACCTGGGAAGCGCCTGTCACCACAATGCCCGCGCCCCAGCCGTTGAAGTCGTCGCCGCCGGCGCCCACGAAGGACAGGTTAGCGTCGTTGATAGTATACTCGGAGTCGCAGATGTAGATGCCGGTGAAGTAGTCGCCCTGGGAATCCACCACTACGCCGTTGGCCTCGGTATCGGAAACCTCGCCGTCCAGCTGGGCGGCGGTGACGGACTTGGCCTCGTCATAGGCGCCGTCGCCGATGTATATGGCGGCGGTGTAGTAGAAGGAGCCGAAGGAGGACTGGGCCTTGTCAGCGCCGATAGGAGCGCCGGTGTTGCTGTTATAGTCTCCCTTTTCCACCAGAGTGATCTCCACCTCGCCGGAGAAGCTCTCGCCCTCGGCGTTATAGAGGTCAACCTGCACCCCGTCCACAGTCAGGACGGCAGTATAGGTAGTGTAGTCCACGTCGATCTCCCCGCCGTCATAGACGATCTTGGTGATGCTGGTGAACAGGGTGGAGTCCACATAGCCCGCATCGGTAAATTCCTCTGCGTATTCAATGGATTCGATGGTCAGAGCGCTGCCGGCCCAGTGGGTCTCGTCCACCTGGGCGAAATCGCCCGCGGCGGCAGTCTCAGCGCTGGCCTCGCCGCTCGCCTCGCTGCTGGCGAATGCCCCCAGGGACAGAACCAGGCAGAAAACGAGCAGAAGGGCCAAAAATTTAGCGGATCTCTTCATGTGCGTACCTTTTCCTTTCCATATCGTAATACTTTTGTGGCACAATTCACAAAAATCTCACCTAATATAATAGTATAAATCACGACATTTGTAAAGATGGTTTGCGTTCGTTTATGTAAAATTTCTATGAAGGCGGCCGCCTTCATCGGTCAGGTTATGCGATTTTCAGCCTATCCCGGTGTCCCGGGCGCGATCCCGCGGATCACACCTCCAGCGTTCCCTCGAACACCAGAACGGCATTGCCGGACAGGGTCACGGTCTCATCCGTATAGTTCACGATCAGGTCGCCCCCGGGCTGCTTTACGGTGATATCCGCGCCCTTTTCGCACAGGCCATTTTCCACGGCGGCCACGGCGGCGGCGCAGGCGCCGGTGCCACAGGCCAGGGTCTCCCCATTGCCCCGCTCCCAGACGCGCATGCGGAGGGTGGTCTTGTTCACCGGCCGGACGAATTCGGTGTTGATCCGGTCCGGGAAGCAGGGGGCGTGCTCAAAGGCGGGCCCCAGCGCATCCAGATCCAGACCATCTATCCGGTCGCAGAATATGACGCAGTGGGGATTGCCCACAGACACGCCGGTGACCTGCCAGGTCTGCCCCGCCACCTCCAGCGGATAGTCGATGAGCTTGTCCGCCGGAAGATCCGCAGGCAGGGCCGCCGTGTGCAGATCCGCCGGTCCCATATCCACCGTGACGGAGGACACCCGGCCGTCCCGGATGAACAGGGACAGCTCCTTGATGCCGCTGGCGGTCTCGATGGTCATATGCTCCTTGGGGACGATGCCCTTGTCATAGAGATATTTTCCCACGCAGCGCAGGTTGTTCCCTGCCAGACGGCCCTCGCTGCCGTCCCGGTTGAAGGAGCGCATTTTCGCGTCCGCCACCCGGGAGGGCTCCATCAGCACGATGCCGTTGGCGCCGATGCCGTAGTGATCGGCGCACAGGGTCACGCACATGGACTCCGGGCTGGTGACCTGGGCGGCGAAATTCTCAATGAAGATATAGTCGTTGCCGGAGCTTTCCATCTTGGCGAAGGACAGCTTCTGCCGCTTTGTCCGCATGTGGTTGATATCCACCAGCTCCGTGTTATAGGGGCTGAACCGGCTGGCGATGATATCCACCAGGGCGGCGGCGGTATCCAGGGTAGTCAGGCAGGGGATGCCAAGCTGCATGGCCCGGCGGTGCAGGACCGTATAGTTCCCCATGGTGGCGTCCTTCACCGCGCCGGAATAGATGATATAGTTGATGGAGCCGTTTTCCATCAGCTCATCCAGCTCGGCGTTTTTCGTGGCGGTGGACACCACGGTCACGTCGATGCCCAGCCGGGCGATGGCCTCCGCCGTCCCGGCGGTGGCATAAAGGGAGATGCCCAGGTCATGGAACCGCTTGGCGATGCCGATGACCTCCTGATAATCGTGGCTCTCCACGCTGAGCAGGATGCCGGTGTGCTCCCCGGCGTCCAGGGCGGGCATATGCAGCCCTGCGGCGGAAAGGCCCTTATACAGCGCCTCCGCCATGGTCTTTCCAAGGCCCAGCACCTCGCCGGTGGATTTCATCTCCGGGCCCAGGATGGAGTTGGCGTCCCCCAGCTTCTCAAAGGAGAACACCGGCACCTTCACGGCGCAGTAGGGCGGCGCGGGCCACAGGCCGGAGCCGTATCCCAGCTCCGACAGAGGCTGGCCCAGCATGACCTTGGAGGCCAGGTCCACCATAGGGACGTTTGTCGCCTTGCTGATATAGGGCACCGTCCGGGAGGCCCGGGGGTTCACCTCAATGACATAAAGCTCGTTATCATAGATAAGATACTGGATGTTCACCAGGCCCTTTGTCCCCAGGGCCAGGGCCAGCTTCTCCGAGCAGTCGCAGATCTTCTGCAAAAACCGGTCGGTCAGGTTATAGGGCGGATAGACGGCGATGGAGTCGCCGGAGTGGATGCCGGCCCGCTCGATATGCTCCATGATACCGGGAATCAGAACGTCCTTGCCGTCGGAGATCACGTCCACCTCCAGCTCCACGCCGGGCATATATTTATCCACCAGGACGGGGTTTTCGATGCCTCCCGTCAGGATTGTGCGCATATAGCGCTCCGTGTCCTCCCTGGAGCGGGCGATGGTCATATTCTGGCCGCCGATGACGTAGCTGGGCCGCAGCAGAACGGGATAGCCCAGCGTCTCCGCCGCCCGGACGGCCTCCTCCATGGAGTTGACGCCCATGCCCTTGGGCCGGGAGATACCGAATGTCTCCAGCAGGGCGTCGAACCGGCTCCGGTCCTCCGCGATGTCGATGCTCTCCGCGCTGGTGCCCAGGATGGGCACGCCCTTTTTATCCAGAAACTGGGTCAGCTTGATGGCGGTCTGGCCGCCGAAGGCTACCACCACGCCCACAGGCTTCTCCACCTGAATGATGTTATACACATCCTCCGGGGTCAGGGGCTCGAAATACAGGCGGTTGGCAGTGTCGTAGTCCGTGGAGACGGTCTCCGGGTTGTTGTTCACGATGACCACGTCATAGCCCAGCTCCCGCAGGGTCCACACGCAGTGGACGGAGCTGTAGTCGAATTCGATGCCCTGGCCGATGCGGATGGGGCCGGAGCCCAGGACCATGACCACCGGCTTCCCGGACCGGGGGAAGGCCCGGCTCTCGCAGTCGGCGTCGCAGGTGGAATAGAAATAGGGGGTCTCCGCGTCGAACTCCGCGCCGCAGGTATCCACCATCTTATAGGCGAAGGTCTGCCCCGGCAGCTCCTGCCGCCCGGTGAGGCGGCGGAGGGCGTCGTCCGTATAGCCCAGGCGCTTGGCCTCATAGTAATCCTCGTCCGTCAGGCCCTTCTCGATGCGCTGCTCGAAGCGGGCCAGCTTCTCCAAAGGATACAAAAACCAGCGGTCGATTTTGGTGATCTCAAATATGGTGTCTACGTCCACCCCGGATTTCAGCGCCTCGAACACGGTGAACAGCCGCCGGTCGTCCTGATCGTGGAGCCGCTCCAGCACGGGGCGGTCGTCCAAAGGCGGGGCGTTCAGGGTGTCCAGGCCGATCTCCGCGCCCCGAACGGCCTTCATCAGGGCCATTTCGAAGGTAGGGCCGATAGCCATGACCTCTCCCGTGGCCTTCATCTGGGTGCCCAGACAGCGGGAGGAGCCGTGGAATTTATCGAAGGGCCACTTGGGGAACTTAGCCACGATATAGTCCAGGGCCGGCTCGAAGCAGGCGCAGGTCTTGCCGGTGATATCGTTTTTGATCTCGTCCAGGGTGTACCCCAGGGCGATCTTGGTGGTGATCTTCGCAATGGGATAGCCCGTGGCCTTGGAGGCCAGGGCGGAGGAGCGGCTGACACGGGGGTTCACCTCGATGACCGCATATTCAAAGCTGTCCGGATTCAGGGCGAACTGGCAGTTGCACCCACCCACGATGCCGATGGCGGAGATGATATCCAGAGACGCGGAGCGGAGCATTTGCAGCTCCCGGTCGGACAGGGTCTGGCAGGGGGCCACCACGATAGAATCCCCCGTATGGACGCCCACCGGGTCGAAATTCTCCATGGAGCAAACGGCGATCACGTTCCCCACCCGGTCCCGCATGGTCTCGAACTCGATCTCCTTCCAGCCGGAGATACACTTCTCCACCAATATCTGGGTGATGGGAGACAGATCCAGTCCCGCCTGGGCGATGACCCGCAGCTCCCTTTCGTTCTGGGCGATGCCGCCGCCGGTGCCGCCCAGGGTGAAGGCGGGGCGGACGATGACGGGATAGCCGATATCCTCCGCCGCCCGGATGGCATCCGGCAGGGTGGTGGCGATCTCCGAGGGGACCACAGGCTGGCCGATCTCCTCCATGGCGCCCCGGAAAAGCTGGCGGTCTTCCGCCCGGTCGATGCTCTCCGCCGGGGTGCCCAGCAGGCGGACGCCGTGGTCCGCCAGCCAGCCGTCCTTGGATAGCTGCATGGCGATGGTCAAACCCGTCTGACCGCCCAGCCCGGCCAGAAGGCTATCCGGCTTTTCCTTTAAAATGATGCGCTTGACCGTATCCGCGGTCAGCGGCTCCAGGTATATCTCATCGGCCAGATGCTTGTCCGTCATGATGGTGGCAGGGTTGGAGTTCACCAGCACCACGTTCACCCCGGCGTCCTTCAGCACCCGGCAGGCCTGGGCTCCGGCGTAGTCGAATTCCGCCGCCTGGCCGATAACGATGGGCCCTGAGCCGATCACCAATACTTTTTTTATCGAAGCGTCCTGCGGCATCAGTCCTGCCCTCCCATCATGGCGATAAATCTATCGAACAAAAACCGGGTATCCAGCGGCCCGGAGCGGGCCTCCGGGTGGAATTGGGCGGAAAAGCACCGCTTGCCCGGATACTCCACGCCCTCGCAGGTGTGGTCGTTGGCGTTTTCAAAGATCACCCGGCCCACGCCCTCCAGGCTCTCGCTGACCACGGCATAGCCGTGGTTCTGGCTGGTAATATAGGTCCTGTCCCCCGTCAGGTCACGGACGGGCTGGTTCACGCCCCGGTGGCCGTATTTCATCTTCACCGTTTTACCGCCCATAGCCAGCGCCAGGAGCTGATGGCCCAGGCATATGCCGAAGATGGGGAGCTTACCCACCAGCTTTTTCAGCTGCCGGATGCAGTATACGTTCTCCGACGGGTCGCCGGGGCCGTTTGTCAGCATGACCCCGTCCGGCCGGAGAGCCAGCACATCCTCCGCCGGGGTGTCCTGAGGCAGCACCGTCACCTGACAGCCCCGCTCCCGGAGCTGGGCGATGATGCTGCGCTTGGCACCGTAATCCATCAGCGCCACCCGGTATTTTTCCTCCCCGATGGCAGGGAAGGTCTGAGGCTGCTTGCAGCTCTCCGCCGCCACCACGCCGGTCACGGCATAGCGCCGGATGTCCTCCAGATCGGCGGGTATCTCCCGGCAGAGCTTGGCGTTCATCACGCCCTGCTCCCGGATGAACCGGGTGATATGGCGGGTGTCCACCCCCCACAGGCCGGGGACGCCCTGCTCCTTCAGATAGGCGTCCAGATCGCCCTGACAGCGGAAGTTGGACGGCCCGTCGCACCACTGGCGCACCACATAGCCCTTCACGGCGCAGTGCCCCTCAAAATCCTCCGGGATGACCCCGTAATTCCCGATCAGGGGATAGGTCTGCATGACGATCTGCCCGGCATAGCTCTCGTCCGTCAGCGTCTCCAGATAGCCGCCCATGCCCGTGGTGAACACCAGCTCCCCCACAGATTCCACCTCGGCCCCAAAGGCCCGGCCCTCAAAGACCGTCCCATCAGCCAAAACCAGATATGCCCTGTCCATAGCCCCTCCTCCGTCTATATATAAAATATAAAGTAGTCTCAAGCCATCCTTTATCATATCGTATATTTATTCAATTTTCAACTGGAGAATTTAATGAATCGGCGGTGTATTGCCGGACGATATTGTATCACGGCCCACGAACGCCCATCAAAAAACCGCACCGGAGTCATTCTTCCGGTGCGGTTTTTGCGGTCAGGGGGCGACCCCTGGATTTGGTTTTAGTTTTCCTTCTTCTTCAGAACCGTCAGCACAGCGCCGGCGGAGGCGGCGAACACGGCCACCAGTGCGGCCCAGAGGGTCACATTGGTCTCATCGCCGGTGTCGGGGGCCTTCTCGCCGTCGGGCTTTGCGTCAGGCTTGCTGTCCGGCTGGTCGTCAGGCTTATCGTCCGGCTTAGCCTGCTGGTCGGGGTCGTTGGTGGAGTCGATATATCCCTTCTCCGCCTGGTCCGCCGTCAGGTCGTCCACGCTGATAATCTCGATGGTCAGGTCGGTCACGCCCTCGTTAATCTCGATTTCGAAATAGTCATAGCCCGTAACGCTGGTAGCGTCAACATTTACTACCGTGCCGCCAGTCACCTTGACGGTATAGCCCTTATACACTCTGACATAGAGGGTATCCGTGCTCAGGCTCTTATACACATTACTGCTGACCTGCTCCCAATAGCCACCATAAATACTGGAGTTGTAATCGGTATCATTGATAAGGGTCACAGTCACCCACTCCGCAGTCAGGCCAACGGTCACGGTCACCTCAGCGGGGTCATCCGTGGGAATCAGGATGTATTCCAGATAGATGTTCCCGTCGCTGTCTGCGACATAGCCGCTCTCGTAGTAGACAGCGCCGGTCACGCCCTTGATCTCATAGCCGTTGACCACACGGAAGGTGTTCAAACCGCTCTCCAGAGCGTCGCCGTCCGTCACGGTGTCCGTAGCGTCCACAACGACCTGGCTCACATCCTCCACGGTCTCATCGCCCACGACCTTCAGAGTGGATTCCTCCGCGATCTTGACGATATTTACCGTGACCTCTGTAGCATCCTCGTCAATGTAAAAGGACACTCTGTTGGTGGTATAGTAATAATACAGAGTAGCTCCTGTTACCTCGGCAGTATAGCCATCTTCCAGACGAAGGCTGAAATAATCTCCGGGCATTACATAAGCAGCGTTGCCATAGCTTGTATCGCTCAGACCGTCCGTCTCGCCGGTGTAATTTACTTTAATAGAAGTAGGCAGCTCACCCTCCTCGGCCTCCCGGAAGGTGACGGTCATGGTCCCGGCGCTGGTGACCATGATCACATATTCCACGCTAACTTCTCCTGTCTCAGAATCGCAGTAATAGTAGGTGTAGGTTATCTCTCCACCGTCCACATCTATCACATGACCATTGGCTGTATCGACAAGAATAGAAGAATTGACGACAAGTGTCCGTCCTTCCGTCATTCCGTAGGACTTACCGTTCTCCACGTCCCCGGCATAGGCCAGCACGGCGCCCTGGACCACGTTCAGGGTCGCAACACCGTCGGCCAGAATACCGCCCACATAGACAGCATATTCGGTCTCGTTATCACTAAGATACTCATACCATGAATTTTCCTCGATCACATAGCCCTGCTTCAGGGTAACATACAGGTATGTATTTGCCTCCACCGTATCTCCGGCAGCCACATCCACATACTCGCCCGTTTCGCTGTCCCACATCTGAATGCTGACGACCTGGTCCGTGGCCCCGGTGACTGCCAGCGTCCCGGCAGCCTTTTTGGTAGCGGTGATGACGACCTCCGTCGCGCCCTCGTTGGGATAGATCGCATAACTGCTCTCATCCGTGTATTCATAATTGATCTTCACGTCCGCGTTGGTCACGCTGAGATTTTCATATGCGCTGGTGAGCCAGAAATACGTGCTATTTGTGCTCAGGATGTAGTAGTCATCATAACTCTCAGCCAGATCGCCGGCGAAGGTCACTTTGACCGCAGTGGGGGCATCCTCATCCTCCACGATGTTCAGCTCAACCGTGTCGGTTTCCCCGGTGATGGTATAGTAATAGCAAGC
>JAJQBY010000075.1:30174-57984 GCA_021203045.1 Oscillospiraceae bacterium
AATCGGTGATCTCTATGCCCGCTGTCTCGCCCAGTGTGTAGGCGCCAATCAGCCAAATGCTGTAGGATTCGCCAGACAGGACATACGTGTCGTACAGACCATATTCGATTATATCAGTCGTTGCACCGCTGGGCAGTTGAACCGTAACATACGACGCCGTGGGAGCCACATCGCTGGAAGCGACAACATTGATAACCACTTCATCGGGAGCATCTTCGCTGTAGACGATGAAATCACGGTAGCGAACCACTGTTCCCTCGTAATCTACCCAATAATAGTCCTCGTTTAAAGTTCCGCCTGTCACTTCGACGTCATATCCGGCTTTCAGGTCAATGCCATACCAAGAATCAAGACTTATCTCGTCATTATAAAATTCCCAGTACAGTCCCTCCGTCGCACCGGTCACTTTGATAGGAACAGTTCCGTCATCCTCGTCCTCCTCACTGACCGTCGCAATGCCGTCGTCCTCGGTCTCCTCCGCAAATGCGGAGACGCCCAGCAGGGAGAACACCATGACCAGCGCCAGAAGCAGGCACATGATACGTTTCATGTTTGTATTTCCTCCTCAATGAAGAATATAAATAAATTGGGTTGCTTGCCAGATTTCACCAATCCACCCAAGATTAGCCGCATGATTAGCCCTACTATTATATATTGCCGTTATCGCCTTGTCGATACTGTTTTTTTGAATAACCGATTTTTCCACAGCTTTTCCACACATCCGCTGAATGATGGAAAACTTTTCCTTTTTTCCTCCTTCTCCGCCGGGCATAAAACACGCCCGCCGGGGGGAAAATCCGGCGGGCAGTTTGTTTTGTATTTACGCCTGCAATATGGCATCTGCCAGGGCCTCCAGGGCGGGGAGGTCCTCCTCCTTCAGCGTGGAGCGGATGGTGACGGGCGGGTCGATTTCCGTGATGTTTTTCAGGCCGCCGACGATGGCCTTCATGGTTTTGGCGGCGGTGGGGGCCCAGGAGCCGTTCTGGAGATAGGCCACCGTGCGGTTCTGCCAGCCCTTATCCCGCAGATGGAGCAGGAAGGTCTCCACGGGCGGGAACACGCCCCCGTCATAGGAGGCGGCGGCCAGGACCAGCCGGTCATAGCGGAAGGCATCCTCCACGGCCTCCGCCATATCGCACCGGGAGAGGTCAAAATAGGTGACGCTCTCCGCGCCCCTGGCCTCCAGCATGGCCCCCAGCTTTTTCGCGGCGGCGGCGGTGTTCCCGTGGATGGAGGCATAGGCAATGACCACGCCCCTGTCCTCCGGCCGGTAGCTGCTCCAGATATCATACTTCTCCCGGTAATATGCCAGATCGTCTGTCAGCACCGGGCCGTGGAGAGGGCAGATGGCCCTGACGGTCAGCCCGTCCAGCTTTTTCAGCAGGGCCTGCACCGGCCCGCCGTATTTGCCGACTATGTTTACATAATACCGCCTTGCCTCGCATGCCCAGTCCTCCGGGTCGGCGTCCCGGACGCCGAATTTTCCAAAGGCGTCGGCGGAAAACAGCAGGCCCTCCTTCTCCTCAAAGGAGACCATGACCTCCGGCCAGTGGACCATGGGGGCCAGGAAGAACCGCAGGGTATGGGCCCCCAGCTCCAGGGTCGAGCCCTCGGCCACGGTGACGGTCCGGCCCTCGGCAAGAGCGGGGCTATAGAACTGGGCCAGGAGCTGGAAGGTCTTTTTGTTCCCTACCAGCTTCATATCGGGATGCCGCTCCGCCAGGGCCTGCACACCTCCGGCGTGGTCGGGCTCCAGGTGGTGCAGCACCAGATAATCAGGCTGACGGCCGTCCAGGGCCCGGGTCACGTTATCCAGCCAGGCATCCACACAGCGGCTGTCCGCCGTGTCCAGAACGGCGGTCTTTTCATCCAGGATGACATAGGAGTTATAGCACATCCCCTCCGGGGTGACGTACTGGCTCTCGAACAGGTCCAGCGTCGGGTCGTCCACGCCGGTATAAATAACGGTATCGGTGATCTTATCCATAATACATCCTCCTCGATGTTGGTTTTCATGGCTCAAATATACCATTGCTTCCGGCGGTTGTAAAGTAATAAAATCGCCGCAGAGGCAGGTACCTCTGCGGCGGCGGTATTCAGCGGATGGCGTCCTTCATGGAGCGGACATTGTCCGCCACATGGGGCACCGCGTCCCGGCCGTGCTTTTCTATGAGCTTCACGATGGCGGAGCCGACGATCACGCCGTCGGCGCACTGGGCCATGGCGCTGGCCTGCTCCGGGGTGGAGATGCCGAAGCCGATGGCGCAGGGCACCTTGGCGGAGGCCTTCGCCAGAGCCGCGATCTCCTTCACATCGGTCTTTATCTCGCTGCGGACGCCGGTGACCCCCAGGCTGGAGACGACATAGAGAAAGCCCTCCGCCTGGGCAGCGATATCCGCAATGCGGCCCGCAGAGGTGGGCGCCACCAGGGACACCAGGTCAATGCCCGCCGCCCGGCAGGGAGCGGCGAACTCCTCCTTCTCCTCAAAGGGCACATCCGGCAGGATAAGGCCGTCCATGCCGATCTCCGCGCAGGTCCCGGTGAACCGCTCCACGCCGTAGGAATAGACCACGTTTGCATAGGTCATGAACACCATGGGGACGGTCACATCCCGCCGCAGCGTCCGGACCAGATCGAAGATCTTATCCGTGGTGACGCCGCCGGACAGGGCCCGGAGGTTGGCCCCCTGTATCACCGGACCCTCCGCTGTGGGGTCGGAAAAGGGGATGCCCAGCTCTATCAGGTCCGCCCCGGCCCCGGCCATGGCCCGCACCAGGGCGGCGGTGGTCTCCAGATCCGGGTCCCCGCAGGTGATGAACGGGATAAAGGCCTTGCCATGGGCGAAGGCGTTTCGGATGTTACTCATGGATATCCTCCCCTCTGTAGCGGGCAATGGCGGCGCAGTCCTTGTCCCCCCGGCCGGAGAGCGTGATGACGATAAGCTTGTCCCTGTCCATGGTGGGGGCCAGCTTTTCCGCATAGGCCACGGCGTGAGCCGATTCGATGGCGGGGATGATGCCCTCCGTGCGGGACAGCTCCTCAAAGGCGCATACCGCCTCCTCATCCGTCACGGGCACATATTCCGCCCGGCCGGTGTCGTGGAGCCAGGCGTGCTCCGGCCCTACGCCGGGATAATCGAGCCCTGCGGAGATGGAATATACCGGGGCGATCTGGCCGTATTCATCCTGGCAGAAATAGGATTTCATGCCGTGGAAGATGCCCAGCTTCCCTGTGGCGATGGTGGCGGCGGTCTCGAAGGTATCGATGCCCCGGCCGGCAGCCTCGCAGCCGATCAGCCGGACGGAGGGCTCGTCTATGAAGTGATAAAAGGTGCCGATGGCGTTGGAGCCGCCTCCTACGCAGGCCATGACCACATCGGGCAGGCGGCCCTCCTTTTCCAGCATCTGCTCTTTGATCTCCCTGGATATGATCGCCTGGAAATCCCGGACAATGGTGGGGAAGGGATGAGGCCCCATGACGGAGCCCAGGCAGTAGTGGGTATCCGCGATGCGGCTCGTCCACTCCCGCATAGCCTGGGAAACCGCGTCCTTCAGCGTGGCGGTGCCGGTGGTGACGGGCACCACCTCCGCCCCCAGCAGGCGCATTTTATAGACGTTCAGGGCCTGGCGTTTGGTGTCCTCCTCCCCCATGAACACCACGCATTCCATGTCCATCAGGGCGGCAGCGGTGGCGGTGGCCACCCCATGCTGGCCCGCGCCGGTCTCCGCGATCAGCCGGGTCTTGCCCATCTTTTTTGCCAGAAGGGCCTGGCCCAGGACGTTGTTGATTTTATGGGCCCCTGTGTGGTTCAGGTCCTCCCGCTTCAGATATATCTTCGCCCCGCCCAGCTTTTTCGTCAGCTTCTCCGCATAATACAGCCGGGAGGGCCGACCGGCGTATTCTGTGAACAGGGTGTTCAGCTCCCGGTTAAAATCCGGGTCGTTTTTATAGTAATCATACGCCTGCTCCAGCTCGATGACGGCGTTCATCAGGGTCTCGGGGATATACTGCCCCCCATGGACGCCGAAGCGTCCTCTTTCGTTGGTCATTGGGTCGTCTCCTCTCTGTCCGCCGTCCGCGCTCGGGCGACGAACCGTTCCATTTTTGCCGGGTCCTTCAGCCCATCGGTCTCGATACCGGAGCTGACATCCACGGCGTAGGGCCGCAGGGCCTCCACCGCCGGCCGCACGTTCTCCGTGTCCAGCCCGCCGGCCAGGAAATAGGGCCGGTCAAGGGACCGGATCAGCGACCAGTCGAAGGAGGTGCCCGTGCCCCCCGCGCCGGAATCCAGCAGGACATAGTCCGCCCCGCTGGCCCGGGCCGCGGCGATATCCTCCGGCCCGTCTACCCGGAAGGCCTTGATGATGGGTCTGTCCGTCATGGTCCGGAGCCGGGCGATATATTCCTCGCTCTCACCCCCGTGGAGCTGGGCGATATCGATAACGCCCAGCCGCAGCAGCTCCGCTACCTTCTCCGGCTCCTCCCTCACGAACACCCCCACCGCCCGGATGCCCGGGTCCAGCAGCGCCCGCAGCGCCGCCGCCCGCTCCGGGGCGACGTAGCGCTTGCTTTTAGGGGCGAAGATGAAGCCGATGAAATCCGGCCTCAGGGCGTTCGCCGTCTCGATATCGCAGGGCCGGGACAGGCCGCATAGCTTGATTTTCGTTTCGCTCATAGGGCACCTCGCAGATAGGCCAGCTTTTCCTTTTTGTCCGCCGCCCGCATCAGGGTCTCCCCCACCAGGACGGCGTCCGCCCCCATATCCCGGATACGGGCCACGTCCTCATGGGTTTTGACCCCGCTCTCCGATACGAACAGCACCCCATCCGGCACCAGGGAGCGCAGGCGGCCGCTGTTCGAGGTATCCACGGAAAAGTCCTTCAGATTCCGGTTGTTCACCCCCACGATGGCAGCGCCCGCATCCAGCGCACGTTTGACCTCCCGCTCGTCGTGGGCCTCCACCAGAGCGTCCATGCCCAGGCGGTCCGCCAGCTCCCGCATATCCCGGATGGCCCGGTCGTTCAGTATGGCGCATATCAGCAGCACCGCGTCCGCCCCCAGGCATCTGGCCTGGTATATCTGGTATTCGTCCACCGCAAAATCCTTGCGGAGCATGGGCGTCCGGACGGCGGCCCGGATATCTCCGAATATCTTATCCGAGCCCAGGAACCATTTCGGCTCCGTCAGGCAGGAGATGGCCTCCGCCCCGGCGGCCTCATAGGCCCGGGCGATATCCAGATAGGGGAAGTCCGGGGCGATGACGCCCTTGGAGGGAGAGGCCTTTTTCACCTCGCAGATGAAGCTGACGCCGGGCGTTCCCAGGGCCGCCGCGAACCGGCCCGCCCTGTCCGTTCCCAGGCGGGAGCATTCCTCCTGCAATACCTCCAGGGCCTTCTCCTCCCTGTCCCGGGCCACCCGCTGGCGGGCATAGGCGGCGATCTCGTCCAATATGTTCATGCGTTGCTGACCGCAATCAGGCCCTCCAGGGTCTTCAGGGCCGCGCCGGAGTCGATGACCTCCCCGGCCAGCTTCACGCCGTCTCCCATGGTGGAGGCCTTGCCGCCCAGATACAGGGCAGCACCGGCGTTCAGCGCCACGGCGGTGCGCCGGGGCCCCTGCTCTCCACCCAGGATGGAGCGGACGATGGCAGCGTTCTCCGCCGGGGTCCCGCCCAGCAGATCGGACTTCTTGCAGCGGGTCAGGCCGAAATCCTCCGGGGCGACGGTATAGGTCTTATACCAGCCGTCCTTGAACTCGCAGATGGTGGTGGGAGCGCTGGCGGAGATCTCGTCCATTTTGTCCTGACCGTAAACGGCCATGCCACGCTCTACCCCCAGGCTCATCAGCACCTGGGCCAGGGGCTGGACCAGATATTCATCGTATACGCCCAGCAGGTGCAGCTTGGGATAGCCGGGGTTCGTCAGCGGTCCAAGGATATTGAACACCGTGCGGAAGCCCAGCTCCTTGCGGATGGCCCCCACATATTTCATGGAGGTGTGATATTTCTGGGCGAAGAAGAAGCACATGCCTACCTCGTCCAGCAGCTTCAGGCAGGTCTCCGGCTCCTGCTGGATGTTCACCCCCAGGGCCTCCAGGCAGTCCGCCGCGCCACACTGGGAGGAAGCGGCCCGGTTGCCGTGCTTGCCGATCTTCACCCCGCCGGCGGCAGCCACCAGCGCGGATGCGGTGGAGACGTTGAAGGTGTGCGCCCCGTCTCCGCCGGTGCCCACGATCTCCATGATGTCCATGCCGGTATCCACCCGGATGGCCCGGTCGCGCATGGCGGCAGCGCAGCCGGCGATCTCATCCCGGGTCTCCGCCCTGGTGCTCTTGGTGGACAGGGCCGCCAGGAAGGCGGCGTTCTGGGTCTGGCTGGTCTCGCCGCCCATGATTTCGCTCATGACGGTATAGGCCTCGTCATAGGACAGGTCCTCTTTGTTTACGATCTTTACAATGGCTTCCTTAATCATGATAATACGTTCTCCTTATAATAATATTGTATAAAATCAGGTTATCGACAAAAAGTTTTTCAGCATGGTCCTCCCGTCCGGAGTCATGATGGATTCCGGGTGGAATTGGACGCCGAAGATGGGATACTCCCTGTGCTGGACGCCCATGATCTCCCCCTGCTCCGTCACCGCCGTGATCTTCAGACAGTCCGGCATGGTGGCGGGGTCGGCGGCCAGGGAGTGATATCTGGCCACCAGGGCCTTCTCCGGGCAATCCCGGGACAGGGGACAGTCCTTATCGAAGGCCGCCTCTGACTGCTTTCCGTGCATCAGGCGGCTGGCGTAGGTGACGGTGGCTCCATAGGCCATGCAGATGGCCTGATGGCCCAGGCAGACCCCCAGGGTGGGGATGGTGCGGCAGACCGTTCCCGCCGCCTCCAGAATCACCCCTGCGTCCTCCGGCCGGCCGGGGCCGGGGGATATGATAATATGGTCGGGGCCCATGGCCTCGATTTCCTGCACCGTCAGCTCATCGTTCCGGACCACCCGGATATCCGGGTCCAGCGCTCCCACGAGCTGATAGAGGTTATAGGAAAAGCTGTCATAGTTATCGATGAGAAGTATCATAGTTCCTCCTCCTGGGCCAGCTCCAGGGCGCTGACCACGGCCTTAGCCTTATTGATGCACTCCTGAAATTCCTTTTCCGGCACGGAATCGGCCACGATGCCCGCGCCGCTGCGGATGAACACCTTGCCGTTTTTCTTATAGGCGATGCGGATGGCGATGCAGGTGTCCATATTGCCGGTGAAGTCGATATAGCCGATGGCCCCGCCGTATATGCCCCGCTTGTTGTTCTCCAGCTCTCCGATCAGCTGGCAGGCCCGCAGCTTCGGCGCGCCGGAGAGGGTCCCCGCCGGGAGCACCGCCGCCACCGCGTCCAGCGCGTCATGGGCCGGGTCTATCTCTCCCCGCACGGTGGAGCCGATGTGCATGACGTGGGAATATCGCTCAATGGAATGATACTTCTCCACCTGGACGGTGCCGAACCGGCTGATCTTGCCCAGATCGTTCCGGCCCAGGTCCACCAGCATATTGTGCTCCGCCAGCTCCTTCTCGTCCGCCAGAAGCTCCGCCTCCAGGGCCTTATCCTCCGCATCCGTCCGGCCTCTGGGCCTGGTGCCCGCCAGGGGGAAGGTGTGGAGCACGCCGTTTTCCAGCTTCACCAGGGTCTCCGGGGAGGCCCCGGCCACCTCCACGTCCGTGCCGGAAAAATAGAACATATAGGGGCTGGGATTCACCGTCCGCAGGACGCGGTAGGTATTGAACAGGCTCCCCTCAAAGGGGGCGCTGAGCCGGTTCGACAGGACGATCTGGAAGATATCCCCCTCCCGGATATAATACTTGGCCTTCTCCACCATGGCGCAGTACTGCTCCCTGTCGAACAGGGGCGTCACCGGCCCCAGCAGCCGGCCGCTCGGCTCGTCCTTCCGCTTGCCCCGGCGCAGCAGCTCCCGCAGCTGCGCAAGCTCCATGACCGCCTTGTTATAGCCGGACTGCACGTCCTCCAGAGACATATTCACGATCAGGATGATCTTCTGCCGGAAGTTGTCGAAGGCGATGACCTTGTCGAACAGCATCAGGTCCACGTCCTTGAATGCCTCCGTATCCTGCACCCGGGTGCGAACCGTGGGCTCGCTGTAGCCCAGATAGTCATAGGAAAAATACCCCACCAGCCCGCCGGTGAAGGAGGGCAGATAATCGAACCGGGGGCTTTTATAGTCCGCCAGGATCTGCCGCAGGAAGGCGGAGGGGTCCTCGGTCTCAAATTGCAGACTCCCCGCCTTCATATGCCCCTCGATGCAGGTGATCTCCAGCTTCGGGTCGAAGCCCAGGAAGGTATACCGGCCCCATTTCTCCTGCTCTCCCACCGATTCCAGCATATAGCAGTGGGAGGATACGTTTTTCAGAATACGCATGGCCTCTATGGGCGTCAGCATATCGGACAGTATCTCACAGCTCACCGGCAGGACCTTATAGTCCCCGGCCGCTGCGATGCGCTCCACCTCCGCAAGCTCCGGCATGATCTTCATGACACGACCTCCTTATAATTGCCTAAAGCGTAACAAAAAAACGCCCCCGACAGAGTTACACTCTGTCAAGGACGAATAAACAGTCTTTATCCGCGATGCCACCTTGATTCACGGTTGCCCGTGCTCTCAGCAGGGTACCAACATACCCCCGGCAACTGACGTATGCCCTCACGTTGCGAATTACTCTGGCACCGGATATCCCGGCATCCATTTGACCCGCACCCTCCGCGGCCCATTTGACGGCTTGTTTTCCTCCCGGTTTTCAGCTGCCCCGGGCTCTCTGTGTGAGCATCACCGCCGTTATCCCCGCTTCAACGGTTTGATAAACATATGAAATTATTAATTATCATAACCCCCTTCGGGGAAAAAGTCAATACTTACAGCCGTAAAAATTTTGTATATCACCGCCGGCTCCGGCCGGCCTCCAATCTGCGCAGACGGGGAATCAGGGGCTTTGCCAGCAGACCGGTGACGATGATCTTCAGCCCGTCGAAGGGCAGGAACATGATCATCCCGCTCCACAGCAGGGCCTTCAGGCCCATCTCACCGCTCATATAGACGTTGATGATAAGCCCCATATAGGGCACGCCTATGGCGTATACGACCCCAAGGCCCGCAAGACAAGCGCATATGATACGCCGGAAGCCGGGGGCCTCCCGCTGTCCCACAATGGCACCCACCACAGCGGCGGCAGGGATATAGCTCAGCAAAAACCCAAAGGAGGGCTGGAACACATAGGTAAAGCCTCCGCCGTTCGTGAAGATAGGGATACCCACCAGCCCCAGGGCCACATATACGGCCTGGGATACAGCCCCGTATTTCGGCCCCAGCAGCGCCCCGGCCAGAAACACGAACAGCACCTGCAGCGTGAAGGACACCCAGGCTGTGGGGATGCGGATGAAGGCCCCCACAGCGGTCAGCGCCGCAAACAGGGCGCACAGCACCAGCTTTTGTGCCGGGATGGTTTTTTTCATGATCTGCTCCTCTCTTTTGTAAACTAATTATTTGTTTTGGTTTACGATAGTATAGCATACTCTCCCGATTTGTCAACAGAAAACAAAAAACAGTTTACAAAACCCCTTCAATGGGCTACACTGGTGCCATAAATAAATGGAAACAGGAGGACAGGACATGAAGGAGCAGGTGCTCGCCATGCTGATAGAGGCCGGGGACGGCTATCTCTCCGGAGAAGTCATGAGCGCCCGGCTGGGCGTCAGCCGGGCGGCGGTATGGAAGGCGGTGGACGCCCTCCGCCAGGAGGGATATGAGATAGAGTCCGCCCCCCGGCAGGGATACAGGCTCTCCTCCGCCCCGGACAGGCTGACGGCTGGGACCATACTGCCCCACATCCGCTCCCGGGCCCAGCGGGACAGGCTCATATGCCTGGACAGCGTGGACTCCACCAATAATTACGCCAAGTCCCTGGCCATGGCCGGAGGCGCGGACGGCACCGCCATCGCCGCCAACGGTCAGACCGGAGGCCGAGGCCGTCAGGGCCGGAGCTTCGACTCTCCCAGGGGGAAGGGGGTATACCTGACCCTGCTATACCGGCCGGACGCAAGCCCCCTCAAGGCCTCCACCATCACCGCCTATGCAGCCGTGGCGGTATGCGACGGCATAGAGGCCGCCTGCGGGGTGCGCCCCGGCATCAAGTGGACGAACGACATCGTCCTGGACGGACGGAAGCTGGCCGGTATCCTGACGGAGCTGGCGGTGGAGGGGGAATCCGGCGCGCTGCAATATCTCATCACCGGCATCGGCATCAACGCAAATCACGCCCCGGCGGATTTCCCCCCGGATGTGGCATCCATGGCCGTCAGTCTGGCGGAGCATCTGGGCCGCCCGGTAGACCGGGGCCGCCTGTGCGGGGAGGTCATCAACGCCCTGGCGGCCATGTATCCCTGCTGGCTGGCCGGTACGGGAGATTATTTCCGGCGCTACCGGGACAGCTGCCTGACCCTGGGAAAGCCCGTGCGCCTGCTCCGGCCGGACGGGACCCGAGAGGCCTACGCCGAGGACATCGACCGGGATTTCGGCCTGATCGTCCGCTATCCCGACGGCACCCGGGAAACCGTCACCGCCGGCGAGGTCTCCGTCCGGGGCCTGTTCGGATATACAGACTGAGGGACGGACAAGGCGCATGTATCAGGAAGCTGATAGTATTACGGATAAAACATAAGGAGAGATATAATGTTTAACGAATCTTGTCTGAAGGAAGCTCTGGTAAAGTACAAGCGGGATTTTGTTTCCATGCAGTGGAAAAACGAGCGATATAAGTGGGAGGCGATCCAGACGTTCCGGGACAACTGGGATGTCAATGCTCCGGATTTTGCGGATATGCTTTCACGATCATTGTCCAAAACCTCTGATCTTCTGGCAGCTTTGAATTTCTATCCGAGGGACATGATTACGAAATTTGCGAAAGCCGCCCCCGAAGAAATCCGGGCCATGTTTCTCGCTCTGATGGATGAAAGCGTGGACGTGATAGAGCGTATCATGGCATTTAAAAACAGTTCCTCTGCGCTGCTAAAAAATACAGAAATAATAATAAGCAGCATTTTCAAACTGAGAATGCCATCAGCATTTATCTGTGGCTCCTCTATCCTGATAAGTATTATATTTACAAATATCGTGAGGTTAAAGCCGTAGCGGATAAACTCAACAGTAATTATCGCTTCAAAAAAGGCGCTTACACCGAAAACCTGAGAAATTTCTATAGCTTTTATGATGAGCTCTGCGAGTACATCCGCACCGATACGGAGCTGATCGACCTTTTTCGCTCTCAGCTTACAGATACCTGCTATCCGGACCCGGCATATAAGACGCTGACCGTTGATGTAGGCTTTTATATCAGCCGCTATTTTTCCAATCAGGCGGAATCCACATCATCGCAGGAATGGTTTCCGACCGATTACTCCCCGGAAATCTCAATGGATACCTGGGTAGAGCTTTTGCATGATTCTGAGGTATTCACAGACAGCAGTCTGGAAATTATGAAGCGCATAAAGGATTATGGCGGACAGGCCACCTGTAGCCAGCTTGCTGCAAAGTATGGCGAGTCTCCTAATTTCTATAATAGCGGTTCCACCGCACTGGCTCGTCGTGTAGCGGGAAAAACGGGCTGCCCTGTCATGTCTGCAGCTGGCGACAGCACGAAATGGTGGCCGATATTGTATGTTGGCCGAGATGCCAGCAGGGACGCCGAGGGAGTATTTATCTGGAAATTGCGAGATGAGCTGGCAGCTGCACTTGACAGATTTGATTTGTCCAGCATCGATTTGTATGTTGCCACGGCAGATGGTTCGGATTGCCGATATTGGTGGCTGAATGCAAACCCGAAGATTTGGAGCTTTGCCGATTTGAAAGTCGGTGAGGCACAGTCATACACGCTTTACAATGATAACGGAAATAAGCGGCGAATTTTTCAGCATTTCCTCAGTGTCAAGGCTGGAGATATGGTGATCGGTTATGAAACCAATCCAGTCAAGCAAATCGTTGCGCTCTGCAAGATCACAGCGGAGCAGGACGGCGAGAAAATTCAGTTTGAAAAGGTAGAGAACCTGGCTTCTCCGATTGACTATGCTGTATTAAAAAGCATTCCGGAGCTGGAGAAAATGGAGTTTTTTACAAACCCGAACGGCAGCCTGTTCAGTTTAACGAAAGGTGAATATGATCTGCTCATGGATTTAATTCGTGACGAAAATCCGCTGGCTGTTGAACAAGGCGCAGATAAATATGATAAAGATGACTTCCTGAGTCAGGTTTTCATATCCGAGCAGAGATATGATATGCTTGCGGCGGTGCTGAAAAACAAGAGGAATATCATCCTGCAGGGGGCGCCCGGTGTTGGCAAGACGTTTGCGGCCAAAAGGCTGGCGTATTCCATCATGGGAGAGAAGGATGATACCCGCATTGAATTCGTCCAGTTTCATCAGAATTATTCCTATGAGGATTTCATAATGGGCTATAAGCCGTCGGAGGATGGCTTCGAATTGAAAACGGGCATTTTCTATCGTTTCTGCCAGAAGGCCGCAAATCAGCCGGGAAAGGATTTCTTCTTTATCATTGATGAGATCAATCGCGGGAACATGAGTAAGATATTTGGCGAGCTGCTGATGCTGATCGAAAATGACTATCGTGGCACGAAAGCGACCCTGGCTTATAACGGGAGCTCATTTTCAGTGCCCGCCAATCTCTATATCATCGGCATGATGAACACAGCAGACAGAAGCCTTGCCATGATCGACTATGCCCTGCGCCGCAGATTCAGCTTTTTTGAAATGGAGCCGGGCTTTGATTCGGAGGGATTTGTTCAGTATCAGAACGCCCTGCATAACGAGACCTTCGATCAGCTCATCGAAAAAATCAAGGAGCTGAATAGGGAGATCACGAGCGACAGGTCGCTGGGGAAAGGCTTTTGCATCGGCCACAGCTATTTCAGCAACTGGACTGAATGCTCGGATGAAAAAATGCGGGCCGTTGTAGATTTCGATATTCTTCCGATGCTGGATGAATATTGGTTTGACGACGCAGCCAAGCTGCAGCGTTGGAGCAATATCCTGCACGGGGTGCTTCAATGAAGCAGAATAAGAGCATTCTGATAAAAAATATATACTATATGCTGTCCTATGCGTTTCAGACCCTGCGTCAGTCAGACTTTGATGATATGCTCACCGAGGAATTTGATAATGTGCAAAATCTGTTTGCCGCTATTCTGAGCAAGGGCATCGGGCGGCAGTTAAAACAGGGGCTATATCGGGAATATCAAAACAAGCTGGAGGATATCCCGACCATGCGCGGCAGGATCGATATGCCTGGAACCATAAGACACAAGTCGGCCCAGGAGCAGGTGCTGACCTGTGAGTATGATGAGCTTACGGAAAATAATCTTTTGAATCAGATTCTGAAAACAACGGTCATGCTTTTGCTGAGGAGCCGCGATGTTGACACAGAATACAAGGATATTCTAAAAAAGGAAATGCTGTACTTTTCAGACATCGGTCTGATCGACCCGTCCTCCGTCCAGTGGAACCGGGTTCGGTTTCACCGGAGCAATCAGACCTATCAGATGCTTATCAGCCTGTGTCAGCTTATTTTACAGGGGATGCTGCTGACGACGGAGCACGGAGAACACAGACTGGCCTCCTTCGTGGATGAGCAGCGGATGTGTCGGTTATATGAAAAGTTTATCCTCGAATATTACAGCAGAGAATTTCCAGAGCTGCACGCTTCCGCATCCCAGATCAGCTGGGGACTGGACGACGGCATCGGAACCATGCTGCCTGTTATGCAGAGTGACATCATGCTCTCCCGCCGGAACACAGTGCTGATCATAGACGCCAAGTATTATTCCCGCACCACGCAGGAGCAGTATGGCATCCATACCCTGCACTCGAACAATATGTATCAGATTTTCACCTATGTAAAAAATAAGGATACGGAGTTTGCAGACAAGCCGCATACCGTTTCGGGCATGCTGCTGTACGCCCGCACAGACGAGGCTATTCAGCCGGATCAGTCCTACCAGATGAGCGGAAACCGGATCGATGTAAAGACCTTAAACCTGAATTGTGAGTTCAGTGTTATCGCAGAGCAGCTAAATCACATAGCCAAGGATTTTTTTTGCTAGAATGAATCTCGCTGCGTCTTTTATCAATAGCACATACGGGTGACTGCCATATCAAAAGCCCCCTCCGTTTGGTTTTTCCTTGACAATACCGGAAAAAATGGTAATATATAACCGTCAATTCAATAACAGCAAAATTGGAAGGAGCTTTTACCCATGAAAAGAAATGTTCTGCGTTCCCTGGCCCTGCTGCTGGCGCTTGGCTGCCTGATGGGCGTGACCGCCTTCGCCTCCGGAGAGGCCTCCGGCGAGGTCGCCGCCGATTCCCAGCCTCCCGTGGAAGCGGCGGAGGAGATCGACGCCTACACCTCCGCCTCCTCCACCCGCACTCTGCTGGCGGACGATGATCTGCAGCTGGCGCTGGCCACCCTTGCCAGCATCTCCGACGATCTTGCCACCACCGCGGACGCCTCCGTCTCCGGCTATGAGGCCCCGGCGGACGCCGTGATCGCCCAGGTCATGTCCGTGAACGATGAGGGCTCTGTCAGCCTGAGCACTATCCACGCCTGGAAGGTGGATTCCGATGAGGACGGGGCCACCGTCACCGTCGTCATGACCGATGGGCAGACCATCCGCAACCTGATCGAGGAGGGCGACCGGGGCACCATTCTCGTCCACGGCGACCAGTATTACATCCTCCATGTGGAGACCGAATCCGTCACCGCCCTGGAGTACAGCGACGACGCCTATGAGGCCGGCGCATTCAACATCGACTATTCCGGCGCTGAAAACCAGCTGACCGAGTACACCGTGACCTTCCGCATCTACGCGCTGGAGAGCTCCATGGTGTTCATGTTCGACTGATCCTTCCCCAGACCGGCAGCCCGCCCCGCAGCACATGCTGCGGGGCGATTTTCATTTTTGCGTGCACAGACACAGGGGTCTATGCTATAATACCCTCATAAAAACATCCCCCAAAGGAGCACCCTATGTCTGACACTCTGCAAATGCAAAAGCCAAGCGCCTATCGGTGGCTCATGCTCATCCTGGTCTCGCTGCCGAATTTCGGCACGAATTACGCCCAGTTCCAGCTTTCCGCCTTCGCGGCGGATTTCATGGCGGACTTCGGGCTGACCACCGTGCAGTTTTCCGCAGTGACCCTCTCCTTTTCCGTGGTGGCCGGCATCATCGGCGTATGCGGCGGAACCCTGGCGGACCGGCTGGGAACGCGGCGGGTGGCCGTCACCCTCTGCTTCGTCACGGCGGCGGCCTCCCTGGGACGCCTGCTGACCCACAGCTACGGCGTATTCTTTCTGCTGAGCCTGTTTGTGGGCTGCGGTCTGGGCGCCGTCCACGCCACCTCCGGCAAGATCATAAGCGCCTGGTTTCCCCAAAAGGAGGCGAGCTTCGCCTTCTCCCTCTACTGCGCCATCGGCGCGGCAGGCATCTCCCTGGCCCAGCTCACCAGCTCCCTCTATACCGGCTACCGCCAGGCCCTCCTGGTCTCCGGCCTGGTGCTGCTGCTGGCCGCCGTCATGTGGCTGCTTTTCGGCCGGAACGCCCCCGAGGGCGCCGTTCTCCCGCCCTCCCAGCCGGTGCTGAAATATATCTCCCGGGTGGTCCGGCTGCGCAATGTGTGGATCGTCGCCCTCTGCTGCGCTCTTTTCAGCGCCTTTATCTATACGGTCTCCACCCTGCTGCCCACCGTGCTGATAAGCACCCGGTCCATGGACACGGCCAGAGCCAACAGCATCGCCAGTCTGCTGAACATCGCGGCCATCGCCGGCTCCGTCGCCATCCCGCCCATACAGGTCCGGCTGGGGAAATTCCGCCCCCTCCTGACCACGCTCATGCTGCTGGCCGCCGTCTTCGTCGTGCCGCTCTCCGTGGCGTCGGACAGCCTGGTCCTGCCGCTGGTCTGCCTGCTGGGGCTTTGCATCAGCATCGGCTGCGCCTTTTTCATGGCCATTCTGGCGGGCCTGCCGGAGGTAGGAACCGAATACCTGGGCAGCGCCCAGGGTCTGGTCACCCTGATACATTACGTCGTCGGCGGGTCATCATCCCCTCCTTCGTCATCACGCCCCTGGTGGACATATCCGGCAGTCTCCTCTTTATCGCCGCCGCCGTTCTGTGCGTCCTGATGGCCATAGGAACGCTCCTCCTCCCCGAAACCGGACAAAAGGCAAAGCGGTGATCGCATTGCATAACATCAGCAAGACCCGGCAGCCGAATCTCTCCGGCTGCCGGGTCTTTCCGCCTCACCGTCTGCAGCAAAGAGACCGGCACAGCGCAGACTGCGGCCCGGCACCGATGCTTCGGAACGGCCTATCGATAGGACTTCTGATAAATTTGCAGATATTCCTCATCTGTCAGCGCAACGGGGTCATTTAAGAAATTTGTCCCCAGCGTATCCTTCGCGTTTTGCACCATCCCCGGCAGCTCCTCCGGAAGAATGCCATAGTCGCTCATTTTCAGATCGTCCACACCGCAATCCTTCTGCATTCGCACCAATGCAGTAATAAAATCCTCCGGCTTGTCCGCATCCTCCATACCCATCAGCTGCGCCAGCTCAATGAATCGTTCATCCATGACATGCTTATCGATAAATGCCTGATAAAATGCCCTTGAGATCATGATCAGGCCCGCGCCGT
Organism: Oscillospiraceae bacterium; assembly: GCA_021203045.1. GTDB lineage: Bacteria > Bacillota > Clostridia > Oscillospirales > Oscillospiraceae > CAJOIG01. The sequence goes on from JAJQBY010000075.1 coordinate 46,932, forward strand.
GGGGGAGCTTTTCATGCCTGGCACTGAGCGCATGCTCCAATGGATGCGCACTGACACAGGAGCCGACACACATCTGGATACCGGATAAATAGCTGCCGAAGGCTACCCTTGTCATTGCCTCGATATTATCCGGTTCTGCGATCGCCCGCGCAAGATTGCCGCTCACGCTTCGGATCGCTTCCGAGGCGATCATCCTGCTCATCTCGTTTCTCTTGTTGGAGATGAATCCCTCTGTGCTGTGGAACAGCGCGTCAAATCCCTGATAGGCCTTAAATTTCGCAGGCACGGACATCATCAGCTCCGGATCGATGATCGCAACGACCGGCATCGTACCCGGTCCAAATATGCCTGTCTTTTCCTGCGTTTCCGGATTGGTAATGACCGCTCCCCCATCTGTCTCAGAGCCCGTTCCTGCCGTCGTAGTGATCGCTACGATCGGCAGCGAAGGCATTGGAGGCTGCTGCTTACCGCCGGTTCCGAACATAACATAGTCCCAAAGATTGCTGCTCGGATTGGTCGCCATCAGCCCGATGGCCTTTGCTGCGTCGATCACGCTTCCGCCGCCAAGGGCAACAATAAAGTCACAGCTCTGCTCCTTTGCAAATTTTCCGCCCTCCTCTGCCACAGGTTTGGTAGGATTAGAGGACACCTTATCAAAAACCACATATTCCACACCGGCCTGCCGCAGTTCATCTTCCAGGCGGTCTAAATATCCGTTCGCCCTCGTTGACCTTCCGTTTGAGATCACGATCAGAGCCTTTTTCCCCTGGATTGGCGCGCCGGGAACACCGATCATTGTGTGCAGCTCATTGAATTTGCCCGCACCAAATCGCGCATTTGTCGTTACTGCAAAGTTGAAACTCATAATGTATCCTCCTTATCCGGGATGCTGCCCGGATGTCCGGCAGCATTCCCATTCTTTACCGGTCAGTCGTGAATTTTTACGCCATGGAGCATTTTGATAAATGCAGGGTCATAATGATTCACAATCTCGCTGTGCCCAATATCCAGATCTGCGATCGCCTCCATATCCTCTCCGGAAAGCTCAAAATCCCAGATGTCGATATTTTGCTCCATGCGTTCCCTGTGGGTGGATTTGGGGATTACCGTCACGCCCCTCTGAACGTTCCAGCGGAGCGCCGTCTGCGCGGCGCTTTTCCCGTATTTCTCCCCGATTCCTGCAAGGACCGGATGGGTAAAAATCCCGTGCTTTCCCTCTGCGAGCGGGCCCCATGCCTCCGGCCGCACCCCATACTTTTCCATCACCTCAAGGGCTTTCGTCTGCTGAAAGAAGGGATGCAGCTCCACCTGGTCCACCGCCGGGATGACATCCACCGTTTCACAGATATCCGTAAGCACCTCCGGATAGCAGTTGCACACGCCGATCGCGCGCAGCCTTCCTTCCCTGTATGCCTCCTCCATCGCTCTGTACGCCCCGATAACATCCCCGACCGGCTGATGGAGCAGATAAAGATCAATGTATTCCGTTCCCAGCTTATCAAGAGAGGTCCTGATCGCCTTCCTGGCCGCCTCATAGCTGGCATCCTGCACCCACAGCTTTGTAGTAATGAAAAACTCCTTCCTGGGAAGTCCGCATTCCCTGATCGCCGCTCCCACTGCCTTTTCATTCATATACGCCGCCGCTGTGTCGATCAGCCGATAGCCGCTTGCGATGGCGTCGAGCACGCTCCGTTTGCAGACCTCCTGGTCCGGAATCTGGAACACACCAAAGCCCTCCTGCGGCATTTTCACGCCGTTATTCAATGTGACATAGTTCATCATATGATCCTCCGTTTTCTGTACCTATTCATTTTTTTTGCCGGCATTTCCTTCGCTGCATCAGAATTATAACCCTGTTTTTCTTGTATGTACAATATCAAAGGTGTATACTGCTATTAATAAAATGAATACTGAAATGATTTGCTGGAGGACAATATGATCGAAACCTATCAATTGCAGCAGCTGGTGGCCTTCGCCGCCTGCGGCACGCTCTCAGAGGCCGCCGTGCAGCTGCACATATCGCAGCCGACGCTTACCCGCACCATGAAAAAGCTGGAGGAAGAATTTGGCGTGCCGCTGTTTTCCCGCACAAAAAACAAAATGGAGCTGAATGAGAACGGAGAGCTGGCGCTGAAGCACGCCAGAAAGCTCCTGGAGCAGACAGATGACATGGTGCGGCTCGTCCGGGCGCTGGACCGGGCCGGCCGTACCATATCCATCGGCAGCTGCGCTCCCATGCCGTTAAATACACTCGTCCAAAGCTGTTCCGGCCTTTATCCCGGTATGACCGTTTCCGCGGAAATGAAGGATACCGAAGCTTTGAGGCAAGGATTAGAGGATGGCAATTATCAATTTATTATCCTTCCGGAAAAGCCGGATGACGACGCTTATTATGCGGTGGAATTCGGACATGAAAATCTTTACTTTGCGCTGCCCGTATCACATCCCTGCGCAAACCGTGAGAGCCTGAGCTTCCATGAAATGAATGGCGAAAACATGATCGTCCTGTCGGCCATCGGGTTCTGGCACGAAATGATAAAAAGAGAAATGCCTGCCTCCAGGTTCCTGATGCAGAGCGAAGCCTATGATTTCAGTGAATTGATACGCACCTCAAGCCTTCCGTATTTTTCTACGGACATCGCCCAGATCAGCGCCCCGCTTCCCGCCGGCCGCAGACTCATCCCGATCAGTGACGCCTGCGCCCATGTGACCTACTACCTTATCTGCAAAAAGAAGGACAGAAGCAAATTCAAAAATCTGCTTCTGTCCAGAATGAGCAGCTAAATTTCCCTCAATTATTCCCTGCCATCACTTTAGATAATGGCCAAAGAATTCCTCCATCTTATCGAGCGGGATGATATCCATTCGGTCATACAAATCCGTATGGACCGCGCCGGGGATGATCATAAGCTCTTTATTGTCGCCGGTCAGCTTTGCATAAGCGTCTCTGCTGAAGTAGCAGGAGTGGGCCTTCTCCCCGTGGATGATGAGGACGGCGTTCCGTATCTCCTGGCTGTATTGCAGGATGGGCATATTCATAAAGGACTGGCAACCGGTCACGTTCCAGCCGCCGTTGGAGTTCAGGCTGCGGGGGTGATAGCCCCGGGGGGTCTTGTAGTAGTCGTAATAATCCTTCACGAAGAAGGGCGCATCCTCCGGCAGGGGGTCCACCACACCGCCGCCCAGGGCATAGACGCCGCTTTTGTAATCGGCGATACGCTGGGCACAAAGGGCCTTACGCTTTTCATACCGGGCCTCCTCGCTGTCCTCGCTGTCAAAGTAGCCCTTGGCGTTGACGCGGGTCATGTCGTACATGGTGGAGGCCACGGTAGCCTTGATGCGGGTATCCAGCGCCGCCGCGTTCAGGGCCATGCCGCCCCAGCCGCAGATACCGATGATGCCGATGCGCTCCGGGTCCACATTCTCCTGCACGGAGAGAAAGTCCACCGCCGCCATAAAATCCTCCGTGTTGATGTCCGGGGAGGCCATATAGCGGGGCTGCCCGCCGCTCTCGCCGGTGTAGGAGGGGTCGAAGGCCATGGTCAGAAAGCCCCGCTCCGCCATGGTCTGGGCATACAGGCCGGAGGACTGCTCCTTCACCGCCCCGAAGGGGCCGCATACGGCGATGGCGGGGAGCCGGCCCTCTGCGTTTCCCGGCTCATAGAGGTCGGCCGCCAGGGTGATGCCGTACCGGTTGTGGAAGGTCACCTTCCTGTGACCTACCTTATCGCTTTGGGGAAAGGTCTTATCCCACTCTGCCGTCAGCTCCAGTTTTTCTTCCATTTGATTTACCTCGCTTTCTGGTTTTTATTTCTGAATCGTTTCCATCCATTTTTTCAGCCCTGCGGCAGTCTGCCTGCCGTTCAGGAGCTTTCCGATCACAAGCTCCGTATCCCCGGATACGGACGGTCTCAGGGCCTCCGCCGCCCGGGCCAGCTCCCTGGCCGCGGCCGCAGTCACGCCGCTGGCTGAAAAATACGCCACCAAGCTTTTGCCTTTCATAGCATCATCCTCCTGTCAATACCAATCATGTTTTTCATTTCTGTCCAGGGCGTTGATCTGCTCCATCTCCTCCTCGGTCAGTTCAAAGCCGAACAGGTCAAGGTTTTCCCAGATGTGCTCCGGGTCGCTGGAGCCGGGGATGACCACGGCGCCCTTCTGCAAATTCCAGCGCAGGATTACCTGGGCGGAGGAAACGCCGTGCGCCTCCGCGATGGCGGAGATGGTCTCATCGCCCAGCAGCGCCGCCGTATAGCCCCGCCCTCCCAGGGGGTACCAGCCCTGCACCACGATGCCAAGAGACTGGATGTAGGGGATGACATCGTTTTCCTGGTAATAAGGGTGAATCTCATTCTGCACCAGGGCCGGGGTGATATTCACCTGTGGCAGAAATTCCTCCAGTTCCTCCACATACCAGTTGGACAGGCCGATGGAGCGCACCTTACCGTCCGCTACGGCCTGCTCCAGGGCCAGGTATGCCTCCACGTCTCCGTCCCCCGGGTGATGCAGCAGAATCATGTCGATATAGTCCAGCCCCATCCGCTCCAAAGCCTCGTCAATGGCCTCGGCGGCATAGCTATACTGATTGGGATAGAGCTTTGTGATAACGAAAATCTCCTCCCGCGGCACATCGGAGTCCCGGATTGCCTGCCCGACTGCCGCCTCGTTGTCGTACATATATGCCGTATCGATCAGTCTGCCCCCCGCCTCCAGCAGGGCCGCAATGGAAACGGCGCACTCCTCATCGCTCAGGCTGTAGGTGCCAAGTCCCATAATCGGCATCTCATAGCCGCTGTTCAGCAGCACGGTCTTCGTTTCAAAGTCAAATTCACCCACGGTTCGCACCTCGCTTTCCGGTAATTCCAAACTTTCTACCCATTCAACTACATCACTTTCCGTTGCATCCCCGGAGAACCGCCGCCCGTCCAGCCAGGTAACTGTATCAGAGCAGAGGTCATGCAGGCTTTCGGCGCTGGAGCCGATGCCGCTGCTGTGGGAGGTACAGAAGGGTATGATCGTAACCCCAGAGAAATCGTAGCTCTCCAAAAAGGTGCTGATGATTCTGGGCGCCTGCCCATGCCAGATGGGGTAGCCGAGAAAGATCACGTCGTACTGTTCTATATTTTCAACACTGCCGGAGATCGCAGGACGGGCGGAAGAATCCGCCTGCTCCCGGTCGGCACGCCCGCCGGTATAATACGCCAGATCCTCCTCCGTATAGGGCGTCTCCGGAACGATCTCGTAAATATCCGCTTCCGCTTCCTCTGCAATCCACCCGGCAATCTGCTCTGTTGTGCCGGTGCAGGAAAAATAAGCGACCAGGATGTTGCTGCCGGAGGATTGGCTGTCGGCATCCGTCACCTCGTCCCCGGCTTCTTCTGATGTAGCTGTTTCCCCGGTTTCGCTCTCCGCTTTCAGTTGACTGCCTGAGACCGAAGCGGCGCTGCTTTCAGGTGCAGACAACAACTCCGCATTGTCAGCGCCGCAGGCCGCCAGCATGATTGCCATGCAGGCCGAAAGAAATAACGCCGTGAGCCGCTTCATGCTGTCCCTCCCTTTTTATTGAGCTGATAGATGAGATAGTCCAGGTTATCCAGTTTTTTCTGCTCCGTGTGGATATTGGCCAGCAGGGTCCGGCGGCCGCCCTGCAGCGCGATCAGCAGTTCCCTGCTCCGGCCCTGCTTTTTCAGAAGGACACAGCGGGCGATCATATCCTCCCCAAAGCCGATGTCTACCAGATTCTGATAAAAGCATTGAGCTTCATTGGACGCCTCCGGCATGACTGACCACCTCCCTGTGGTCTATATTTTATATCCATGCGGCCATGATAGCAAATACTTTGTTTCTATTTCTGGTTATTCTTGAAAAGAATATCTAACCGCGCTATAATAGACTGTACCCGGGAAGGAGGGAATGCTTTATGGAGCTGAGAGTCCTGCGATATTTCATAGAGGTGGCCAGGGAGGGCAGCATCACCGGCGCGGCCAGAACCCTCCATATCTCCCAGCCCACCCTGTCGAAGCAGCTCAAGGAGCTGGAGGCGGAGCTCGGATGCAAGCTGTTCGTCCGGGGAAACTACAACGTACATCTGACCGAGGAGGGCATTTTGCTCCGCAAGCGGGCGGAGGACATTCTGGACATGGCGGATAAGACCATAGACGAGTTCCAGTCCCTGAACGACGTAACCGGCGGAGACGTGCGGATCGGCTGCGCAGAATCCTGGCTGATACACCATCTGGCCGGCGCCATCAAGGATTTTCGTCTGCAATATCCGGGGCTGCGGTTTCATATCACCAGCGGCGACACCCGCGTGGTGGTAAACGACCTGGAGCAGGGCCTCTCCGATTTTGCCGTCATCGTGGAGCCGCCGGATCTGTCAAAATACAATTACCTCTCCCTGCCGGGAGGCGACACCTGGGGGCTTCTGATGAGGATGGACGACCCTCTGGCGCAGAAAACGGTCATATGCCCGGAGGACCTGCAGGGGGTCCCGCTCATCACCTCCCCCCAGTCCATCCGGGCCGATCTTCCCAGGTGGTGCGGGGAATTCGTCGATCAGCTGAATATAGTAGGGACCATCAATCTGTTTTATAACGGCTCCGTTTTTGTCCGGGAGGGGCTGGGATGCCTGCTGGTCTTTGACCGGCTGGCAGACGTCGGCCCCGGGAGCGGGCTGTGCTTCCGGCCGCTGTCGCCAAAGCTGGAAACGAAAATGTACATCATCTGGAAAAAATACCAGGTATTCACGCCCATAGCGGAAAGGCTGGCCGATCTGCTGAAGGAACGGTTTTCCGGCGGTCAGGGAACGACCTGATATACATGACATGCTCCCCCTGAAGGGAAAACAGTGAAGCTCATGAAGTCACTGTCTCCCTTCAGGGGGAGCATAGCATACACCGGGCCGGTATTATCCTTCCGCAAAGGCGCCGGCCCTTATATTACAATATCTGCGCCGGCGGCAGGCTCATCCCCGGAAGATGCTATACGGGCCGATATCCTTCAGGGTGGGGGTGCCGCACATGGTCATGGTGGAGCGCAGCTCGTCGGTGATCCTGTCCAGATAGACCTGAACGCCCTCCCGGCCGGCGGCATATATGAAGGGAACGATGGGACGGCCGATCAGAACGGCGTTCGCCCCCAGGGCCAGGGCGCGGAACACGTCCAGACCGCTGCGGATGCCCCCGTCCACCAGGATGGGGATGCGGCCGTCCACGGCCTTTGCAATGCCGGGCAGCACCTCCGCCGTGGCGGGGACCCCTCCCTGCACCCGGCCTCCGTGGTTCGAAACCACGATGGCGGCGGCCCCGGCCTGTATGGCCTTTTCCGCCCCGGCAGGGGTCATGACGCCCTTGATGATGAAGGGCACTCCCGCATAGGCGATAATCTCCTTCATCTCCTCCACGGACTTGCTGCCCGCGTTGGGGTTCAGCGCCTTCAAAAAGGGCAGGCCTGCGGCGTCCACATCCATGGCCACGGCGAAGGAGCCGCCCTTGGACCGGATATAGTCCAGCTTCTCAAAAATGGCCTCCCTGTTCCAGGGCTTCACCGTGGGAATACCCACGCCGCCGCACCGGCCGATGGCCTCCCCGGCGGCCCGCATGACGTTGGGATCGGCTCCGTCCCCGGTGAAGGCGGCGATGCCGTAGTCCGCGCAGGCAGGCACCAGCACATCGTTATAGGCCAGGTCGTCATACTTGTCCCCATAGTGCAGATTCACAGCGCCCAGGGGCGCGGCAAAAATGGGGGCGGAGAACCGGCGTCCAAACAGCTCGACGGAGATATCCACAGGCTGATTCCGGCACAGGGTATCCATGTTGACGCAGATCTCTTGCCATTTGGCGTAATTCCGGGCGGCGGCGTTTCCCGGCCCCTTGCTTCCCGGGCCTGGCATGGAATTGCCGCAGGCCAGACCGTTGCACACAGGGCAGCCCTTGCAGTGAGGGCCGAGCTCATCTCTGGACGCGGCCAGAATTTCCTCATAGGTCATGGATTATTCCTCCCCTTCCCCGGCCGGGGCAAGGATCACCGTGTCCAGCAGCTCCGCCGCGTCCTGGATGCATCCGTCGCAGGAGCGCAGGACCGTTCCGCCGGTGACGCCCTTCAGGTCCTTGCACCGCACGGAGCCGTTTTTTTCCTGAAAGGCGCGCAGCATCTGCCCGCAGGCTGCATAGATCTGTTTTTTCTTTGCGGGGCCGTCCGGCAGCGTATTGCCCAGGTGCAGGCTGGCGATGGCAACGGCGCCGGAAAGCGCCCCGCAGGTGCCCTCCATGCAGCCCATACCAAGGCCGTAGCCCTCCATGATCCGGCGGGCCAGCGTCTCATCCAGCCCCACCAGGTCGCAATAGGCGCAGGCCACGGACTGACTGCAATTGCAGCCGGTTTTGTGATTGGCCACCGCCCGTTCGCTTCGTTCGCTCATAGTTGACATTCTCTCCTGATCTGATGTAGTGGCTCCATTATACCGCGAAGTGAAGTATGTGTCAAAGCCGTCTGTTTGGCAAGCGGAAACCGCCTTATTTTTCTCGTGAATTGTCAATTTTTGTTGTGTATCATGAAAAACTGCGGTATAATGAATATAAATTTTTATTAATACACATACAAACACATACAAAAAGACGAGAGAAGTGATTATCTTGCCCTCCCATTTAAAGCCCTCACCCCCGCCCAGGCACAAGGTAGCAAGGGAGCACATCGGCACATTTTTTCAGACAGCGAAGGAGCGCGCAGGCGCGTTTCTTTTCATCCTGCGCGGCAAATGGCAGTCGCTGCGGCGCTGGTCCCGGAAGCAGACCTGGACCCTGCCCCATCTCGCCCTGTTCCCGACGGTATTCGTATACGAGGAGATTCTGCTGCGGCTGTTCGGCAGCGCGGGATTTTTTCAAAGCCTGATCTACCCTGTTCTCTTTGGGCTGGCCGCCGGTCTGGCCGTCGCGGCCGTGACATCCCTGTTCCGGGCGAGGATAGGCCGTGCCCTCAGCATCGTTTTGCTGCTTCTCATCGGACTGCTGTTCACGGTGGAATGTCTGGTGCAGTACAGCTACCAGGTCTATATGACCATCGGCTCCATCACCAGCGGCGCAGGCCAGGTGGTGGGCGGCTTTACCTCCGATCTGCTCCGGGCCATTTTCTTCGGTCTGCCCAAAATATTCCTGTTTTTCCTGCCGGCGCTGTTTTATATTTTCGCCGGCCGGCGGCGCATCCCGGCCAGGCGGTACCGGCCCGCCTTTGTGGGCATCCTTCTGGTGGCGGCGCTGCTGGTACAGGGCGCGGGCATATTGTCCGCCACCCTCGGGACCCAGAGCAGCAAATACAAGGACAACTTCGAGTTCAACACCGCCACCCAGACCTTCGGGCTTCTCACCAGCCTCCGGCTGAATGCGTCCCGCTCCCGCTCCTCCACGAGCTTCGTGCTGGAGACCGCCGAGGCGGCGGAAACGGAGGACTCGGCCGAAACCGCCGAGGAGACCGAGGAGACCGAGGAGGGCTACGGACTGAACATCATGATCACGGATTTTGAGTCCTACAACATCCACACCACGGATGAGGAATTCCTTGCCCTGAACGAATATGTCTCCTCCCTGACCGCCAGCAGCAAAAACGAGTACACCGGTCTTTTTGAAGGGAAAAACCTTATCCTCATCTGCGCCGAGGCCTTCTCCGACTGTGTGATCAGCGAGGAGCTGACTCCCACCCTGTACCGGCTGGTACACAACGGCTTTTACTTTTCCGAGTATTACCAGCCCACCTGGGGCGGCAGCACCTCCACGGGAGAATTTTCCTTCCTGCTGGGACTCGTACCCACCAACGGCATCCAAAGCATGCTGGACACCCAGGATAACAGGAACTACTTCACCCTCGGCTCACAGCTTCAGCGGCTGGGCTATTACAGCGCCGCCTTCCACAACGGGATCTATACCACCTACAGCCGGAACCTGACCCACGAAAATCTGGGCTATGACATCTTCCTGGCCGGCGGCAACGGGCTGGAGGATATCACCGGCTCTCTCTACCCGGACGACATCGTCATGTTTGAGACCACACTGGCAACTTATATTGACAAACAACCCTTCAGCATTTATTATATGACCATCAGCGGTCACTGTATCTATCAGTCCGATTACCCCCAGGTCAGCGCCTATCTGGAGCGGGTCCAGGAGGTCCTGGGCGACCGCTATAAGGATACGACCCTGTATTATTTCTGCTACCAGATGGTGCTGGAGGAGGCTCTGACCTCCATGATAGAGACATTGGAGGAGGCCGGCATCGCCGATAACACCGTTATCTGCCTGACCGCCGACCATTACCCCTACGGACTGGAGAACACCGCCACCTTCGGCAACACCGAGGACTACGTAACGGACCTGTACGGCTATGAATATTCCAACAGCTGGGAGAAGGATCACAACACCCTGATCATCTGGTCCGAATGCCTGGAAAACGAATATCAGGACATGGTCTGCGAGATCTCCACCCCCACCTATAGTCTGGACATCGTCCCCACCCTGTCTAACCTGTTCGGGCTGGAATACGACTCCCGCCTGCTGGTAGGCCGGGATGTGTTCTCCGATGCGGAGGCACTGGTTGTCTGGAACAGCTACAGCTGGGCCACAGAGCAGGGAAAATACGACGCGACCACCGGCACCTATTACCCCAACGAGGGCTACACGGCAGACGAGGACTATATCGCCCGCATCAAGCAGATCGTCTCCAACAAGATCAGCTTTTCCGAATCGGTCATCGATAAGGACTATTACCGCTATCTGTTCGGCTGACAGCCATTCTTACAAAAAAGGAGCATTCCCATGAACTGGATATATGATCTGATATTGGTCGCCATGTTTTTGACCATGACCATAAAGGGCTGGCGGCACGGCATGCTCTCCGCGCTGCTGCGGATGCTGGGCTGGGCAGTGGCGCTGGTGCTCATCACCACCTGGAGCGCCAGCTGGTCTCAGACCATCTATGCCGATTATGTGGAGACACCGGTGGTCGCCGCGGAGGAATCCGCCATCCCGGCGGATGCTATCGCCGCCATGAACAGCGGCGCAGAGGC
>JAJQBY010000038.1:0-7799 GCA_021203045.1 Oscillospiraceae bacterium
GCAGGCGCACCCGACGGATATTGGGGAAAAGCACCCAGTCGAGAAAGCAGGTGTCGAACACAGCCAGAACGATCATGTAGCCGTACACCAGCAGAAGTCCCTCTGTAAAGGCTTTTGCGCCGGCTTTATGCGCCATCCATGCAAACAAAACCATGAACATGAGTATGACCGCGGCCTTTCTGATAATGGCGCTGGCCGTCAGTTTTTCCTTCGCTGCTTCCTTGTGCTGCGAGGCGTAATACTGTGCCCGGATTTCCGGGGGATAGTCGCTGATGAAGGAAACAGGGTTCATCATCAGCAGTCCAAAAACAAGCAAGCTGAACACCGCGCACATGACAATACACTCAATAACATATGTGGATATGGAGATACTCATCGGTCACGCACTTCCTTCCGACTGATACACAGAGCAGAGGCCTGGATTTTTTCGCACCAAATAGATTAGTTTTCACTGACTAACTATAACATAAAATCCTCAATAAAGCAACGCCGGAATATAAGATATTTCATAAAGAACGCAGAGTGATTGGTTTCTCCCGGAAGGCGGATCACCGCCCGAACTGTCGGGCGGTGATCACATAAGCATGCAAAGCGGCCTGAGAGGCGGATGTCCTCTCAGACCGCTTCTGCTTTTATCGTTTGCGCCCGGTCACGGGGCGGTGACGCCTGCGCCCCGGGGGCTTATGCGAAGGGGCTGGCAGGCGCCCTGACCGAATAGGAAATCCATGGAGGCCTGGTAGCGGGGAAATTCCGACGCGGGCATCAGAGCCTGAACGCAGCCGGCGAAGCCGCCGCCGTGGACCCGCCAGGCCCCTCGGCCCTTCAGCAGACGTGCAGAGGCGTCCAGCCCCTGGGAGAGCTCGGAGCCCAGACCATCGGCCTGGATGTTTTGCAGCAGCTGCTCCGAGCTGCGGCCGGACTGGTTCATCAGCTCCAGATACCGCTGTCCGTCCTTCAGGCCGAGGGCGTCCGCCATGGAGGAGACCCGCTGGGCCTCATCAAAGAAGTGCCGGGCCCGCATCCAGGGCAGCTCGTTCTGGTGAAGGGGCCACTGGGCGTCGAAATCGGCCGGACGCACCTGAGCCAGAAAGGTCTCTCCGAAGTGCCGGGCCACAAGGGACATGTCCTCGCCGATTTGGGCATAGGCATCTTCCGCCCCTTCGTGGCTGCCGCCGGTGTCCGTCAGACACAGCACCAGGCCCAGCTCCTCAAAATCGCAGGAAAGGGGGATGAACTTATTTTCCATCAGATCCATATACACTGCGCCGCCTATGGCGCAGGCCATCTGATCCATCAAGCCGCAGGGCTTGCCGAACCAGCGGTTTTCCGCCTTCTGGGCCGCCCGGGCCAATACCTCCGGCGCGGCGGGGCCGCTGCTGGAATAAAAGGACATGATATAGCCCATCAGCACAGAGAAGGCCGCGGAGGAGGCCAGCCCCCGTCCGGGTGGAAGACGGCTCTCCACATGGGCCACGAAGCCCTGGAGGGTCATGCTCTGGCTCAGAATACCGGCCACGCCCCGCACCAGGGCGGCAGGCGTACCGGCCTCCCGCTCATCCGGCCACAGCCTGTCCAGCGATATCTCTATGGGCCCGTAGCCCTGGGAATATACCTGGATCAGGCCCGTCCCATTGGGAGCGGCGTTCGCGGTGATGCCCAGGTCCACGGCGGCAGCCATGGCCCGGCCCCTCTGGTGGTCAGTGTGGTTCCCGGCCAGCTCCGTCCGGCCGGGACAGAAGAAACCAGTCATTTTCTTGCGATGGCCCGCTGCACGGCCTGCACCACGGCCGGGGCGTCCAGCCCATAGGCGGTCAGGAGGCTGGCGTATTTGCCGGTCTCGGTGAAGGTGTCCTGGATGCCGACAAACTCCGTAGGAGCGCCCACGCCGCCCCAGGCCAGCACCTCCGCCACAGCGCTGCCGGCGCCGCCGTGGATCTGATGCTCCTCGGCGCAGACCACTGCTCCGGTCCGGGCGGCGCTTTCCAGAATCAGCGCCCGGTCGATGGGCTTGACACTGACCAGGTCGACGACCTCCAGGCTGATGTCCTGGGCGGCCAGCAGCTCCGCAGCCTCCAGAGCCTTATGGACCATGATGCCGATGGCGAACACGGTGCAGTCCGTCCCCGGACGGACGATCTTGCCCTCTCCGAGCTGGAAGGTCATATCGGCGGGGTACAAATCGGGATACACCTCCCGGCTCAGCCGGAGGTATACCGGGCCCTGATGGGCGGCCGCATAGCGGACGGCCCACCGGCAGGAGGCCGGGTCCGCCGGGACGATGACCTGCATGTTGGGCAGGGAGCGCATGACGGCGATGTCCTCCGTGGCGTGATGGGTGGCTCCGTCCAGGGCGTCCGACATGCCGCAGTAGGCCCCCGCTAGCTTTACGTTCATCTCGCCATAGCATACCTGGGCCCGGGTGGCGATCAGCCCCAGGGTGGTGAGGAACACGGTGAAGGTGTTCACAAAGGGAATCTTGCCTACAGAGGCCAGACCTGCGGCGCAGGACACCATATCCGACTCTGCAATGCCCATATTGAAGAAGCGGTCCGGGTATTTCTGCCCGAACATCTTGGATTTCGTGGAGCCGGACAGGTCGGCGTCCAGCACCACGATGCTCCCGTTTTCGGCCCCCAGCTCTACCAGGGTCTCCCCGTATATATCCCGTATGGCCTTGCTCATGAACGCACCTCCTCCAGCTCTGCCATGGCCTGGGCGTAGCTGTCCGGATCGATGGCCTTTCCGTGCCAGCCGGCCTGTCCCTCCATGAAGGAGACGCCCTTGCCCTTTATAGTATCTGCGATGATGACGGTGGGACGGCCCTTGGTGGCCTCCGCCGCGTCGAAGGCCTTGTTCAGGGCCCGTAGATCATGCCCGTCCACCCGGACAGTGTGCCAGCCGAAGGCCTGCCATTTTGCCTCCAGATCCCGCAGGGGCATAATATCGTCCGTGGTGCCGTCCAGCTGGACCTTGTTATAGTCCACGACAGCGCACAGGTTATCCAGCCGGAATTTCGGGGCGGAGGCGGCGGCCTCCCAGACGGCCCCCTCGTCCAGCTCTCCGTCCCCCAGGATGGCGTATACCCTGGCGGGGGAGTGGTCCAGGCTCAGGCCGATGGCCATGCCCTGGGCGGCGGCCAGACCGATGCCAAGCGGGCCGGAGGGCATATCGACCCCCGGGGTGTGGATGGCGGGGTGGCCCTGCAGAGGCGAGCCGAACTGCCGCAGGCTGTCCATGCTGCCCTTGGGCAGGATACCCAGCTCCTCCAGATTCCGGTACAGCATGGGGGCCGCATGGCCCTTGCACAGCACCAGCCGGTCCCGGTTCGGGTCCTCCGGAGAGGGGATGTTCATGCGGTGCTGATACAGCAGCGTCAGTATCTCGCATACGGACAGGCTCCCGCCGGGGTGGCCGGACTGGGCTTTGTGGATCGCGGTCAGGACATCCCGCCGGAACTGTTGGCACAGCCGTTCCAGCTCATGCTGCCGCTCTATGGTAAGCTCCATGATCGAATTGTACTCCTTCTCATATTCATACGTCTTACAATAATACTATCCCATGAAAAATGGAACAGTATTCCTCTATATTATATATTTGCTTTCCTCGCAAATCAACGCTATAATAGGTAATTAATATTACAAAAAATGAAAGAGGACAGACAAATGCGAGAACAAAAGGGGTTAAACCTGACCATGCTGTGCGATTTTTACGAGCTGACCATGGGAAATGGCTATCTGGCCAGCGGGATGGGGGACAGGATCACCTATTTTGATCTGTTCTTCCGCACAGTGCCGGACGGAGGGGGCTTCGCCATCGCCGCCGGTCTGGAGCAGGTCATCGATTATATCCAGGACCTGCATTTCGGGCCGGAGGATATCGCCTATCTCCGGGGCCGGGGCATCTTCTCGGAGGAATTTCTGGCCTATCTGGCGGACTTTCATTTCACCGGGGACATCTGGGCGGTGCCGGAGGGAACGCCGGTGTTTCCCCGGGAGCCGATTCTGATCGTCCGTGCCCCCGCCATCCAGGCTCAGCTGCTGGAGACCTATATGCTCTGCGCCCTGAACCATCAGAGCCTTATCGCCACCAAGGCCAACCGGATCGTTCGGGCCGCCCAGGGGCGGACGGTGCTGGAATTCGGCTCCCGCCGGGCCCAGGGCTCCGACGCCGCCATCCTGGGGGCCAGGGCTGCCTATATCGGCGGCTGCGCGGGGACGGCCTGCGCTCTGTCCGACCAGCTTTTCGGCGTGCCCGCCGGGGGCACCATGGCCCATGCCTGGGTGCAGATGTTCGACACGGAGCTGGACGCCTTCCGGGCCTATTGCCGCACCTATCCCACCAATGCAACCCTGTTGGTGGATACCTATAACACCCTGCAAAGCGGCGTTCCCAACGCCATCAAGGCCTTCAATGAAATTCTGAAGCCCCTGGGCGTCACCAAATGCGGCATCCGCCTGGACTCCGGCGACCTGGCCTATCTGACCCGGAAGGCCCGGAAAATGCTGGACGAGGCGGGCTGGACGGAGTGCACCATCACCTGCTCCAACGCCTTGGACGAGTATCTCATTCAGGATCTCATCAGCCAGGGGGTCTGCATCGATACCTTCGGCGTGGGCGAGCGCCTGATAACCGCCCGCAGTGAGCCGGTGTTCGGCGGGGTATATAAGCTGGCCGCTGTGGAGGACGAGGCGGGGAACATCACCCCGAAGATCAAAATCAGCGAGAATCTGGACAAAATCACGAATCCCCACTTCAAAAAGCTCTATCGCTTCTATGGCCGGGATACGGGCAAGGCCATGGCGGATTATCTCTGTGTCTACGATGAGACGGTGGATGACACAAAGCCCCTGACCATCTTCGACCCGGACGCCACCTGGAAGGAAAAGGAGCTGACCGACTTCACCGCCCGTCAGCTGCTGGAGCCTATCTTCCGGCACGGGGAGCTTGTCTACCGCCGCCCCACCCTCCAGGAGATCAAGGCCTACTGCGCCCGGCAGGTGGACTCCCTCTGGGAGGAGGTCCAGCGCTTCGAGAACCCTCACCACTACTATGTAGACCTGTCCCAGAAGCTCTGGAACATCAAAAACGATCTCCTGCGGGAGAAGCGGTAAAGCCAGATACACACATAACCCAGCCCCGGCAGGTCACAATGGTCTGTCGGGGCTGGCCGGTTAGGGGAATTTTTGCGGAAATGCTGTAACTTTTTTCCTGATTTTCCGTCTAATCTATAGACAGAATGTAAAAGACAGAGGATTTGGCGGCCCGCCAAATCCTCTGTTGTTTCATGCGCTGTCACCGGCTCATGAACCGATACAGTATTTCTGCCGCCTCAGCGCGGGTGCAGGTGTCGTCCGGGCGGAGGGTGTCTCCGTCGATTAGGTTCAGAGCCTTGGCGATGGCGGCAAGGCTCTCGTCCGCCTCGTCCACATCGGTGAAGCCGCTGGCCCAGACGCCTGCCAGCTCGGCGGCGTCCCCGTAGCGAGAGGCTCCGATGAGCATGGTAAGAAGATCCATCCGGGTGACGGTCTTATCCGGGTCAAAATCCCCGGCGGTGATAAAGCCCGCATTCACGGCCTGGCGCTGGAGGCGCTCATCGTCCGTCAGGCTGGGGGTGGAGCCGTTGGCCTGAATCAGCAGAACCAGAGCGTCCCGCTGGGTCAGCGCTGTATCCGGCTGGAAGGAGCCGCCCGAAAAGCCGATGCCCGCCTGGGCCAGTGCCTGAATCATTTCTGCCTGGGCCACGCCCTCCAGGTCGTCATAGGTATAGTCTCCTGTATCGCCGCTGTCCTCTCCGACCGGCGCGCCGGTCAGGGCGTCGATGCCGTCTATGCTGCCTACGCCGCTGAAATACCAGGCCAGGCGCAGGGTCTGCACATAGCTGTAGCCCCATTCCGCCCAGACGGCATAGGCATCGTCCTCCGCGTCCTCGATGGCGATGGGCCAGGCCACATAGCCCAGGGTCACCTCTAGAGCGTCCACATAGGCGGCTTTGGCCGTATCCTTATCTACGATGTCCAGGGAATCCGCAAACTCGATCTCGTCGTCCCAGACGTAGTCATATCTGTCCACCGTGCCGGTGGCGGAGTTCACGGTCACATAGAGGTAATTCTCCGGATAGAAATATCCATTATGGAGCCGGGCGTAGGTATAGCCGCTTTTGTCCTCATAGCCGCTCAGGGTGCAGAGACCGCTCTCCCCGAGCATCTCCCCTGCGGCGCTGGTAAGAAAGGCCTCTGCCGCGGCCTGCTGTGTCACCTCGTCCAGCTGGGCGTCCTCATCCTCCTCATAGAGGGGGTAGCTGGTGTAAACATAGGTGATCTGCCCGGTTTTGGCGTTCACGGTAATATACTTGGAGGCGGTCAGGCTGTAGCCATAGGACTGATATTCCTGGAATTCCTCCAGGGAATAGCCGAAAAGACGGTCCTCCGTCAGCTCCGCCGTATATCGCAGGGAGGCGGTGATGTCCCCTGTGTCGTTGTCCATGCTGTAGGAGCAGGACTTCAGGGTGTACCCGTCCGCAAGGCCCAGGGTCTCAATGGCCCGGAGGGCCGCATCCAGCTCCTCCTGGCTCATGACCTCCCCATAATTCGCGATGGAGGCAAGCTCCACCTCCGTAAGTCCCCCGGCATCCTCAGTCTCCACCTCCGCCGTGTCGGCGGCGGCATAGGCCATGGTGGAGCGGCTGGAGTTAGCGGCGGAGAGGGAGGCATACAGGGCGTCCATATCCACCGCCTCCCCGGTCAGGGCGTCCACCACCATGTCCGGTCCGCAGGGGACATATTGGAGCCGGGCGATGCCGTCATCGTCTGTGACATAGTAAAGCTCCAGCTCCACCCCATCCGCAAGGGCTGCGGCAGCCCGGGCCTGGGTGATATCCGACTGGCTGCCCGGTGTCTCGCCCACATAGGGGTCATACTCGTCGCTGCGGTAATAGCTGATAAGCCCATCCTCATCGATGCTGAGGGAGAAGGTGACGGGGCTTTCCAGCCCGTTTATCAGAATGGCGCCGGAAAAGCGGTAATAGCCGTCCGTCCCCAGGGAGGTGCGAACGCTGTCAATGCGGGCGGTCTCATCCTCATCCAGGAGCCGGGTGAGCCAGTCCTCCGCCTGGGTGCGGGCCTCCTCCTGGCCGATGGACGGGAAGGCGGCGTCGAAGCCATAGAAGCTGTCATAGCTGTCGGAGGTGCTCCAGCGGTATACATCCAGCACAAGACCATCTGTGGTGGCGGTGACGGAAAGCTGCTCCGTGTCGCTTGACCAGGTGAGATACCACTGAGGGAGAATATCGTCGCTGTAGCTGCTGTAAAAATCCGTGTAGTCGTCGGATATACCCAGGGTATTCTTCACCGCCAGCGTCACATCGGACAGGGTGGATTCCAGCCCCGTCTCCGATTCGGCGGCCTCATCTTCCACTTCCACGATCTCCACCTCCGCCCAGGCGGAGGCGCTGAGGGCGAACGCCATGGCCAGAGCTAGTACAAGGCAAAGCAACCGTTTCATCATAACTTCTCCTTTCGGATACATATTTTGTTCTGCGTCTGTCTATTAGACGAGAGAAAGGGCAAAAGGTTCCCGAAAAATAAAAATTTTTCCATCCAGGAGACTGTCCGTTTAAGACTCGCCAGACTACCTGCTAGGGTGTCCGACAATGCACGGCGAGGAGGCTCAGCGAGCAAAGGACCCGCCGCAGTCAGAAAGGGGCCGCATAGAAAACGTAGTGTAGATTCGGGCCCCCCAAAGATTTTTTTAAAATTTAGCCGCAGCGTCAAATTATTTAAGGTTTGGGGTGGGGATTTTTG
>JAJQBY010000038.1:7809-9961 GCA_021203045.1 Oscillospiraceae bacterium
ACGGATATGATTTATTTTAATTTGAGCGGCAGCGTCATATGCTGTCCGGTTGGCGTTGCGGATGTTGGAGGCCTTCAGGCAGTCACCCAGCTTGAAGAACTTGGGCGCACAGTTGCGGAATTTCTCCGCCTGATCCTCCAGGGGCTTACGGCCGGAGGAGAAGACCACGGTGTCTGCATCCAGGAAGTGCTCGACGCCGTCTGTGCCCTTGTAGCCCACCTGGGTGGGAGTGATCTGGGTCACGGGGCTGGACAGGTACAGGTGGCAGTACTTGGGAACACGGTCATACAGGGCCAGCTCCTGGGCATAGGCGGAGGTGGCGGCGATGCGATCCATCATCTCGATGATGGAGACATCCTTGCCTTGCTCCATGGCCAGGTACAGGGCGGCCTCGCAGCCGACCTCGCCGCCGCCGATGAGGACGACCTTCTGGCCGATCTCGTCCGCGTGGCCGAACACGTCCACCGCGCACATTACGCGGGGGTCGTCGTGGCCGGGGATGGGAAGCACGATGTTGGAAGCGCCGAGAGCGGTCATGACCACGTCATAGTGCTCTGCCTCGATCATCTCCGGGGTGGCCTCCACGCCCAGACGCACGTCCACATTCAGCTTCTTCATCATGCCGATGCGGTAGTTCATGTAGTCGTTCAGGGAATATTTAAAGGTGGCATACTTGGCGAAGTTGATGGTGCCGCCCAGCTTGTCATCCTTTTCATACAGGGTGACCTTGTGGCCCCGCTCGGTGCAGAACTGGGCCGCCGCCATACCGGCAGGGCCACCGCCGATGACCGCCACGCGCTTGGGTGTGGAATTTTTGTTCTCAAACTGGTCCAGGATGTACTCACGGCCCACGGTGGGGTTGCCGGAGCAGCAGAACTCCTCCTCCATGTCGTAGCTCAGGCAGACGAAGCACTTCAGGCAGGGGATAATTTCATCCTCCCGGCCCTCCGCGGCCTTGTTGACGCACTGGGCGTCCACGATGGTGCCGCGGGCCATGGCCACGATGTCTGCCCCGCCGGTGGAGAGGGTCTCCTCGATAAGCTCGGGCTTCTGGAACGCGCCAAGGGTCAGCACAGGCTTGGAGAAGCCGGATTCCTTGACCTGGCGGGCAAAGTCCCTGTTGACGCCGGCGGGATAGAACTCCACCGGGTGCATACGGGTCTGGGTCACGTCGTCCATCACGGTGCCGCAGGATATATGGGCGATGTCGATGTCCTCCTCCACCCGCTTGAGGAAGTCGATGCAGTCGTCGATGGTGCCGCCGCCCTCGGTCAGCTCGTCGCCGGAGACGCGGACCTCGATGGGCACGCGGGGGCCGACAGCGTCACGGACGGCCTTGATGAGCATCATGGGGAAGCGGGCGCGGTTTTCCCGGGAGCCGCCGAACTCATCTGTCCGCTGGTTGGACAGGGGGCTGAGGAACTGGGCGGGGAAGGTGCCGTGGCCCAGGTGGAGCATGATCATGTCGAAGCCCACGCGGACGGCGTTTTTCGCGGCCTGGGCATAGTCGGCGCACATGCGCTCCATGGCGGCCTTGTCCATGGCGGGGCACCACTCGCCGGTCTCCTCGTCGTTCTCGCCGTTGACGGACCAGCAGACCACCTGGCCGTCGATCTCCTCATGGCGGCAGAAGGCCAGTAGCTCCAGACTGATCTTGGCGTCAAAGAAGTGGACGGCGCTGGTCAGGCGGTACCAGTAGTTGTGGTACTGCATATTGAAGATGTCCGGGTCGGAGTGGGCCTCGTCCGGATGAGCCAGCAGCCAGCGGTCCATATTCTGGGCGGAGAAGGTGATGCAGGCCGCGCCGCCGCGAGCCTTCTCCCGGTAGTGAGCGATAACCGCCTCGTTGGGATACGGCTCTCCGGCTCCCAGCAGGTGGGCGCCGGTGGGGGCGGTCCAGATGCGGTTTTTGAAGATGATTCCCGGCCAGCGGCCTCTCGCGCCGATGGTGATGGGGCTGAACATCGTGGGATATTTTCTTTCCATGCTTCCAATGCTCCTATATGTATAGTTTTTCTGTTGGTTTTGCGGATGCGCATTCATTTCCTATCCTATTTTAGTATTATATCATAAATACCCAATTGCGCAAGCGGCTATTGACACATAAATTAATTTCAGGCAGGAGAATTTCTTGTCAGCCCTTTTGAAATGA
>JAJQBY010000084.1 GCA_021203045.1 Oscillospiraceae bacterium
AGTCATTCTTTTTCGTCTTTTTGACTGTTGCACTTACATTGTATATTCACCCGCACCTTATTATACCAGAGCCGTGGTCAGATTGCAAGAACTTTTTGTTTCCGATTTGTAACCTTTTGAAATTTCTTGTTGTAAACAATATACATACACCCTAATTGCCCAAAGTTCACCCCCTTTTTGAGTCATAACTGTTCTTTCACGCCGCTACGTTTCCTTCTACTTTGCTATGTAATGTATCCCCCTACTTGATAATAGTCTGGCCCTCCCCCGGGCTTTCACCACCACCGCCGTGCACCTGTGCATGAAGGGCCCAAGCAAAAATAATCACAGCCGGGATAACACCACGCAGCACACCTGCTGCGGATAAACGGATAAGGCACAGCCCTGCGGTTTCTCACCGCAGGGCTTATCCAAGGGGCATGATGCTTCATCAGAGCCGCTGCATCCGCCGTTCCAGTCGGGCGATCTGCTCCATGCGGGGATAGGCATGTGCAAAAAAGGTCCGCAGGGCCTCACAGTGGTAGTTTCTCTCCATACCGATCCAATCGCGGCGGCAGCCTCCGCCGCACAGGGGCAGCCATTGGCATCCTGCGCACGCCTCCGGTGCGCCCCGGCCTTCACTGCAAAACCGCGCCGCCACCGGCGACCGGCTCAGCTCCGCCAGGGACTGCTCCCCCAGACGGCCCATGCGCCACTGGTCCAGCACGAAAAAATCACAGGGATATACGCTCCCGTCTCCCTCCACCACGAAATACTGTCCGCACCGGCCGGATGTCGCACAGGTCCCTGCCGACTGCCCCGCCAGCAGGTGCACATAGTCGTCGAACGCGCGAATGCTGACATACTCTCCCGCCGCCCAGTCCCGATACCACTGATCGAATACCACGCACAAAAACTGACCGTAACGCTTTGGTGAGAGGGAATAGGACATACTTCCCCGCTCTTTTTCCAGCGGGTCCAGGCAGGGGATAAACTGCATATACCTGCACCCCAGTTTTTTTAGATTCTGATAGATCGCCTGTCCTCGCCTTGCCGCGGCGCCTGTCACCACGCAGAGAAGATTGACGTCCACCTGGTTCCTCTGCAGCAGCCGCAGCGACCGAAGTACAGTATCCCATGAGCCGCTTCCCTTGGAATCCACACGGTTCCCATCGTGCAGCTCCCTCGTCCCATCCATGGAAAGTCCCACCAGAAAATGATTTTCCCGGAAAAAATCCGCCCACTCCTGATCGACCAACGTGCCGTTTGTCTGGATGGAATGCTCTATTTGAATACCCGGCTTCAGATATTGCCGTTCCAGCTCAATAAAGCGCCGAAAAAACGACAGTCCCCGCAGCATCGGCTCTCCCCCCTGAAACGCGAAGCTCACCCACTTTCGCGCCGTCTCCATCGCCTCCCGCACCATCCGCTCCAGCGTCTCCTCTGACATGAAGCCCAGATCGGCTTTCTCCCGGAGCTCAGATACATCCTCGTAAAAGCAATATCTGCACCGCATATTGCACCGGCCGGAGGCAGGCTTTATCAAAAGTGATACAGTATCCACGATCGTTCCCCCATTTGTGAGTGTAATAGCTTTATATTCCCCATTCTCCGTTCAGGAGCGTTCGTAATACATCCGCGTGGTGGGCGCCCGATCCATATGCTCCACAGCCAGGTCTCTGACAACGCTGGCAAAGCGCTCTGCCATCGGGTTCGCAGTATCCCTGCGCCATGTAAGGATCACATTGGTGTTCTCAAACAGGTCCTGAAGCGAGGACTTCATGGGAATTACCCGGATATCCGCCCATGCAGGAACAGATATCTCCTGATCCACCAGCGCCACGCCGTAGTCCTCATGAACATACAGTAGCCTCGCCGCATTGCTGTTGGCATAGCGGACGATGCGGGGAAACAGCCCCTCCCAGCCGCACATGTCTACCAGGGATTGAGCATGGATGGGACACTCATCCAGGTCCAAAATAATGAACTGCTGCTCCGCGCATTCCTGCATGGTCACATAATCCTGTTTTGCCAGCGGGTTATGGGAATTCACCGCGACAGCCGGCGTCACACGATATGCCTCAATAAAATCCACAGCCGGCATATTTTCCAGCTCGAATTTTTTGGTAAAGACCATATCGATCTGCTTTTGCGCCACACGGGTCCGAAGCTCCCGGAAGCCACAGCAGAATATCTCCACCAGAACATCTGGATATTTCTCCTGAAACTGGTGCAGCGCCGGGGTGATAAACCGGCCCGGATCAAGCAGATCCAATATTCCTATGGATAAATGCCCCTCGCTGCTCTGTGCCAGACGCTGGGCGTGGCTTGTGGCTACAGAGAGGCTCGTCTCTATTTTCGTGCATTCCGCCCGCATCAGCACGCCGGCGGCCGTCAGCGTAACGGAGCGGCTCCCCCGGTTGAACAGCGTCACCCCCAGCTCCCGTTCCAGCGCCGCGATCTGCTTGCTCAGGCTGGATTGGGTGATAAACAAGTGACGCGCGGCCTCGGTAAAGCTCAGATATTTCGACGCTTCCAAAAAGCAGTGGATCTGTTGGGTCGTCACAATATATTCCCCCCCTCATGTGTCCGGCCGTCGAGCCTTCCTTTGTTGTTTGTATTGTAACACAGAAGCAGCCGCCTTTACAACACCGTTTCCGTTACACGTTATCAATTCCATTTTGGAATTCATCCATTGGACGGAATTCTTTTGTTTCAGCCTTTTCCGGGGGCTTTTCAGAAAATATCGTCTTTATTTTCTCTAAAAAAGCCCTCCATCCGCAGCCATTTTTTGGCATTTGATTTCTTTCCATTCCAAATTGGAAATCTTTTTAATTTCCGGAAACATTGACTTACCCAAGCCCCTTTTGATATGATAAATATATCTCAGGCGTCCCGTCAAAAACGAGCCGGGAAAGGGGGAGCCACTGTCTCTTGGTCAAGCGGAGCGCTCATTACAAGACAAATAAATTCCAACAAGGAGAAACTTAACAATGGCTCAAAAGACAAAAAAAGAGGGTCTGCCGCTGGTCCACTGTATTATAACAGTCGCACTGATGATCGTCATCGGAATGCTCCCCGGCGCAGGCCCCATCACCAGCTATGGAATGAAGGTGCTCGGCGTCCTGGTAGGCGTCGTATACGGCATGTCCACAGTTGACGTATTTTTCCCGTCCCTGTGTGCCATCATCAAGCTGGGGCTTGCCTCGGGCAGCTTCAGCGATTCTGTCGTCAGCATGTTTGGCTCCACCACCGTGTGGGGTATGATCATGGTATTTATCATCCTCTACGCCATGCAGGCCGAGCATGTTACAGACTTTTTCGCCAACTGGATCATCAACCGCAAGGTGCTTCGCGGCCGTCCCTGGCTGTTCTCCTTTGCCATACTGCTGGGAGATTCCCTGCTGTCCATCATCTCCCCCGAGGCAGCCATGCTGCTTTTCTGGGAGATCATTTTCGCCGTATGCGACACAGTAAAAATCGACCGCAAGAGCCCCTGGAGCGTAGCCATGATCTTCGGCACCTGCTTCGCCTCCGGTGTTGGCATTATATATCTCCCCTTCATGCGCAACGGTCTCGTTGTCAACAATCAGTTCACCGCCATGACCGGCGGCATGGTGATCGATCCCCTGAAGTACATTATCGCCATGGTCCCTCTGGGCATCTGCGGCATCATCATTTTCATCCTGCTCTGCAAGTTTGCATTCCGTATTGATGTATCCAATCTGTCCAGCATCGACGACAGCGTTGTTAATAAGGACGCTCTTGTGCTCAACCTCCGCCAGAAAATCGTCATCGGCATCGTGACTGCGATGATTGTTATTCTGCTGGTTCCCTCCGTTCTGCCTGACTGCGCGCTGAAGACTGCTCTCAATGACCTGAGCCTGTTGGGTATAGCCTCCATCGTAGTACTGCTGTTCTGTCTGATCCGGGCAGACGGCAAGCCTATTATCCGTATTCAGGAAGCGGCCTCCAAGGGCGTGATCTGGCCCATGGTGATGATGGTCGCCCTGATCGCCCCCATGGGCTCGGCCCTGACCTCTGACGACGCTGGCATCGTCACCCTCATCAGCAATGTCCTCACGCCGCTGGTCAGCGGCAGGCCCGCCTGGGTCTTTGTAGCAATCATGGTTTTCGTCAGTGTTATTCTTACAAACCTGGCCCAGAACCTGATCATCATGAGCCTGATGATTCCCATCGTTGTCGCTATGGCCGACACCGTGAACATCAATATCTACGCAGTTGTCATTCTCCTGGCTATTGGCACCCACTATGCCGTGTGCCTGCCTTCCGCCTCCCCCTCCGCCGGTATGATGTTCTCAAATCCCAACTTCAAGCCTACCTTTGCCTACAGCAAGGGACTTATCACCCTTCTCGTCTGCTGCGTGTTCCTGCTGACAGTCGGGTATCTCTGGACAAACCTGATCTTCTGATAAGAATATTCTGTTAAAAAGGACTGAAAGTAATGGCAAAAAATCCAAATATCATCTTTTTTCTGACCGACGATCTTGGCTATGGCGATGTTTCCTGCATGAATCCCGACTCCAAGATCCATACCGATCACATCGATCAGCTGGCTCAGGAGGGCATGCGCTTCACCGACTGCCACGCCTCCTCCGCCGTCTGCTCCCCCTCCCGCTATGCTCTGCTGACCGGGCGTTATAACTGGCGCTCCGAGCTGAAACAACTGGTGCTGCCCGGCACCTCCCGCGCCCTGATCGAGCCGGGCCGAGAGACCATTGCCTCCATGCTGAAAAAACAGGGCTACCGCACCGCCTGCGTTGGGAAATGGCATCTCGGCATGGACTGGGAAACGGTGGACAACACAAAGCTGACCATCCACATGCCCATGGTAGACAAACGCCGGCCTGATCTGGGGCTGGATTACACCAAGCCCATCAGAAACGGCCCCAATACCAAGGGCTTCGACTATTACTTCGGCATGGCGGCCTCCCTGGACCAGGCTCCTTACCTGTTCATCGAAAACGACATGGCCCAGGCCGTGCCTGACTGCACCATCGGCAGCGATGACTGCGATCATGCCTCTCCCGGCACAGAGTTCCTTTATGACAAAGGGCCGGCCTGGAGCGGCTTCGATCTGGAGCAGGCCGTACCCACCTGCGATCAGAAGGTGCTTGATCTGATCGATGAGTACGCAGGCGCAGAGGAACCATTCTTCATCTACTACCCGACCCTTGCGGTACACGGGCCGCTTCTGCCTACCGATGAATACAAGGGCCGCTCCGGCCTGGGCGCTTACGGCGATTTCGTTCTCCAGGTGGACGGCTTCATCGGCCGTCTGATCGATAAGTTGGAGGAAAAGGGCATTGCAGACGATACCATCGTGGTATTCACCAGCGATAACGGATGCTCCTCCATCGTGGGCTTTGAGGAGCTTGCCAAGCATGGTCACAATCCAAACTATATCTTCCGGGGCTCCAAATCAGATATCTGGGAGGGCGGCCACCGAGTTCCCATGATTATCCGCTGGCCCGGCCATATCGAGCCGGGGACGACCTGTAGCCAGACCATGTGCCTGGTGGACTTCTTCGCCACCTTTGCCGAGATTACCGGCTATCAGATACCGGACAACGCGGCGGAGGATTCCGTATCCAACCTGACCCTGTGGAACGGCAGCCAGGAGCCTATCCGGGAGGCCACAGTTCACCATTCCTTGTTCGGCTCCTTTTCCATCCGCAAGGGAGACTGGAAGCTGGAGATGTGCAACGGGTCCGGCGGCGGTACCCTGCCCAACTGGGCCCCGGAGGCGGTAGACCTCCCTCCCTTTCAGCTCTATCGACTGTCCGATGACATCGGAGAACGGGAAAACCTCTGGCAGGAGTATCCGGAGAAAGTCGAGGAGCTAAAGGCGCTTCTGGTTCAGTATATTGTCTCCGGTCGTTCCACGCCCGGCGCGCCGCAGGAAAATTTCCCCTGTGAAAACTGGCCCGGGCTGGAATGGATGAACGCCGAATAACCCCTTAAACAGGGACGCTGGACAGCCGACACGAGCTGTCCAGTGTCCGGAAAACAATCGCCCCCACCGCAGCTGGGCAGATCAGGAACCGTGCAGAAAGGTAAGAAATAAATGGTCATATTGTTGTTTTTGGTCTGTTTGATCGCCTCCACGCTGGGAGCTATCGCCGGATTTGGCGGCGGCGTTATCATCAAGCCAGTTCTGGATGCGATCGGTATTCTCCCCGCTGCAACGGTCAGCTTCCTGTCCGGCTGCACGGTTCTTGCCATGTCCGTATCCTCCCTGATACGGACCCGGAACAACGGAGTCAGGCTCCAGGTGAAAACCAGCACACCGTTGGCCATCGGCGCAGTGCTTGGCGGTCTTGCCGGAAAATGGCTTTTCCAGCTCGTGCTGACTATGTCGGACCAGGAGGAAACATTGGGCGGGATTCAGGCCATATGCCTGACGATCATCAACATCGGCGTTTTTATTTATGTATGTGTCAAGGACAGGCTCCCCTCCAAGCATGTTGAAAGCTCCCTGGCTGCGGTCCTGATCGGTCTGGTGCTTGGCCTCATTTCCACCTTCCTGGGCATCGGCGGCGGCCCCATCAACATAGCGGTGCTGTTTTTCTTTTTTTCCATGGACGCCAAGGAGGCAGCAAAAAACTCCATTTACATTATCATGTTTTCCCAGATATCCAGCATCGTGACCGCCCTGGCTACCAACACAGTCCCCGCCTTCTCGTGGCCGGATTTGATCTTCATGGCCTGCGGCGGCGTTGGCGGCGCAATTCTTGGCGCAGCTATCTCCAAGCATCTGGACAGCAAAATGGTGGAAAAGCTGCTGCGCGTGCTGATGATCATCGTCACCGGCATTGCGGCTTATAATGTGGTGCAGTTTTTCCTGCTGTGATATCCTTATAATCACTTATAATCAAAAATTCAAAAGGTCAGGGTCAAACGCTGTTTTGACCCTGACCTTTTTATGCCGGAATGGCTTCGTTTTCATGCTCTATATATCGACAGAAAATATAGAGGCCGCAGATGATCTCCGCCGGAAAACCGGCATCGCTCTCTATACTCCAGGCAGAGGACATACTCTTTCTCCGGGCCCGCAGCACAGCGGCATTTTCATCGGTTATAAGGTAATTATTCGCCCCCCGGCGGGTCAGCAGATAGCTCCTGTCCCCCACCAGAACGGAGGCATGATCCACCTCCGGCGCACGAAACGCCGGCCAGCCCATTTCTGACGGGTCCTCCCGCGGAGAATATCCCGGCACGGCTGAGGCAATCGTCTGACCGCCTTCATCCGTCAGAACATATTTCAGCGACCGGACATCCCGCTGCGCCAATGCTGTCCCTTCCTCTTGTAATATATCCGCTTTCAGCGCGGCATCCAAGCCTGGAGCGGACACTGTTTTACGCGGCCCGAACAGGGCGTTTTTTATTTTTCCCAGTGGCTCCTGTCCGCTCTCCTGGTAAAGCACATTTGACCTCATCACATACCGCACAGTACAGGCCTCCTTTGATTACACAAACGTTTGTCTTACATTTTCCTCAACATTTTTTACTGACATTGTGTAAATTGAACCGGATCAACTTCTGCATTATCAAGTAAAATTTATCTTATTTTCTCTCCAAAATCAACGCAAATATAACAAACGTTTGCATTCCTCCCGTGCATACGCTCACCGGGCATATACAGCAAACTGCCGCCGGGAAAACCGGCGGCAGTCGTATTGTGTTTCCTATTCGTTTCCTGTGTTCACAGCACGCGCAGACGCTTGACATGGGGGACGGCAGCCAGCTGAAGGGCCAACGCCTCGCCAATGTTGCTGCCCAAATCTATCACGGTATAGGCAATGGAGCCCTTGGCCTTGTTCTGCATATGCTCCACGTTTATGTTCTCCGCGCCGATCAGGTCAAGAAAGCTGTTCAGCATACGGGGGATATTATCATGGATAATGCAGACACGGCAGGCGCCGGCCCGTTCCAGCTTCAGCTCCGGCAGATTCACGGAGTTATGGACATTCCCGTCCAAAAGATAATCCGCAAGCTCCTGAGCCGCCATAACGGCGCACTTATCCTCGCTCTCCGGAGTGGAGGCTCCCAAATGCGGAAACGCCACGACGCCCTTGGCGCCAATGACCTTGTTGTCCGGGAAATCCGTCACATAGCGGGCCACCTTGCCGGAGGCCAGAGCTGCCAAGATGGCGTCGCTGTCTACCAGACCGCCCCGGGCCAGGTTGATGACCCGAACGCCGTCCTTCATCTGGGAAAACGCCTTGGCGTCCAGCATGTGGTGGGTGGATTCGTTGTGATGGACCTGTATCAGCACATAATCGCTCTCCCTGAAAATCGTAGCCAGATCCTCCGCATGCTTCACACCGCTGGAAAGCCGCCAGGCAGCCTCCACAGACAGATAAGGGTCATAACCCCAGACGGTCATGCCGAGATTCGCAGCTGTATTGGCGATCTGTGCGCCGATGGCCCCCAGGCCGATAACGCCAAGCGTTTTGCCCATGATCTCCGGGCCGACAAAGGCCTTCTTCCCAGCCTCTACCTCGGCCGTCACATCCGGATGTCCGGCCAGGCTCTTGGCCCAGATAGCCCCTTCCATCAGGTCACGGGAGGCAAGCACCAGAGAGCAGATGGCCAGCTCCACCACCGCCTGGGCATTGGCCCCGGCTGTATTGAAGACGGCGATGCCCTCCTCCGTGCAGCGATCTGTGGGAACGTTATCTGTCCCCACGCCGGCGCGGGCGATAGCCACCAGATTCTTGTTGAACTCCAGATCGTGTATCTTCGCCGAACGAATGAGGAGGCCGGCAGGGTCCTCCGACTCATTGTTTACAAGGAAGCCCTTGGCCGCCAGGATATTCAGCCCCTGACGGGCGATATTGTTCATTGTTTTTATCTCATACATGATGCTTCACCTCAAATTCTTTCATATAATCAGCCAGTGCCCTCACGCCCTCCATCGGCTGGGCATTATACAGGGAGGCTCTGATGCCGCCCACGCTGCGATGGCCCTTCAGATTCATCAGTCCACGGGCCTGACCCTCCTTGGCGAACTGCGCGTCCAGATCAGCATCCCCGGTGCGGAAGGTAATGTTCATATCACTGCGGGAATCCACACGGGCGCAAGGCTTATAGAGTGCGCTGTTATCGATGATGTCATAGATGATCTGCGCCTTCTCATGCTTGATGGCCTCCATCCCGGACACACCGCCCTGCTTCTGCAGCCAGTCCAGGGTCAGTCCCAGCATATAGATGCACCAGCAGGGAGGCGTATTATACATGCTGTCCTTATCGATCATGGTCTTATAGCTGAGCATCAAAGGTGTGATGGGCATTTCATGTCCGGCCAGGGCCTTGTCGATGATAACCACCGTTACACCGGCGGGAGCCATGTTCTTCTGCGCGCCGGCCAGGATCAGGCCGTATTTGGAGACATCCACCGGCCGGGACAGAATCTCCGAGCTCATATCGCACACCAGCGGGGCTTCCGTCTGCGGGATATAATCCCAGGCAGTACCGTAGATGGTATTGTTGGCGCAGTAATAAAAATATTTCGCACCCGGCGTCAGGTCAAGCTGCTCCTGCCGGGGAATGTAGGAGAAATTGTCCTCCTGAGAGGAGGCAGCCACGTGGATATCGCCGTATTTTTTTGCTTCCTTCATGGCGATATTAGCAAAATTGCCGGTAACAGCATAATCTGCCGTCCCGTCCTCCAGCAGATTTAGGGGAACCATGGAAAACTGTAGGGATGCCCCACCCTGGAGGAACAGGATCTCATGGGTATCTGGCACCGCCAGCGCCGCTTTCAGCTTAGACTTGGTCTCGTCGAAGATCTCCTGGAAAAAGGCGCTCCTGTGGCTCATCTCCATAACGGACATACCGCTGCCATTATAGTTGAGCATCTCGGCGGCGGCGCGCTCCAATGCCTCCTGCGGC
>JAJQBY010000128.1:0-2726 GCA_021203045.1 Oscillospiraceae bacterium
TCCTCCCGGTTTTGACTGTTAAAGTCACTAATTTAAGTGACAACATTGTATCAAAAACCGGGGTGCAGGTGAAGGGGCGGGGGAGATTTTTCGCAGGTGCTTCTAACCAGGGGGGTAGCAAATTCACAAGGATGGGTTTAAGGAACGATCACCAATTTGATACATTCTCCGCGCCGGCAGACGTTTTGACGCTGCACGTTCAATTTCCATTCAGTGCCGTCGAATCATCATCCCACGTTCACGGAGGACAGCTTTTTTCGTTTACGCCGATCACAAAGGTGAGCGTAAACCTTCGACTGGGATTTATTACATTTATTTCAAATATTACAAAACGATTGGCTGTCCGGTCATGACCGGGTAGCCAATATTTCTCTTTTCGTTCAGATTTCCGTCATGTGCACCAGGCAATCTCCGCACAGGGTACGCAGCGCAAGCCGTGGGTCTCCGCAATGAACTTGAAGCCTTTGTTGTGGTAGGCTCCGCCCCTAAAATGTAATATCCTTGCTTAGTGTCCGTCTACTGCTACAGTAACTCCAAGAGCTTAAGAATTCTGATTTTCTGTCACAGTTGTTTCTAACCAGGGGGGTAGCAAATTCATCTAGCCCGCAAAGTGCATATAGGTCAGGGAGTGCCGCAGTTTTCGTCCTGCAGTGCTCCCTATTTCTCTGCTCTTTCCTCATAGTCAAGCAAATCGGCAAATACTTGACTGTGAAGTCATGTTTCCCAACTGAAATCTGTTAGACTAAGATCACAGAAACTTATGGTTCATTCACCGGCTACGCCACACCGTCACCATGGCCTGTGCACCTCATGGGGCGACCGGGGTGCCGTGAGGGGCCTCAAGCCCAGCACGGTGCCCAGGATGCCCCGCCCTGGGAGGCTTGCCTCCCAGGGAACCCCCGTGTACCTAACCAGGGGGGTAACCATTACTTTACTGCTCCTCGTACTCCTTTGAATCTACACTTTCAACTTTGGAATATAATCCTTCTCACCTGTGAAAAGACAATTCCAAAAGTATGGTTTAGAATAGAACTATAAATATAAGGCATCGTTTCCCGCATGTCGCATCTGAAACTGACAACAACTACCCCGGAGGTATTTACATATGACGTACAAATCCATCGAAGACATTCCCGTCCTCCTCTCCATTGAGGCTCTTCAGGACATTCTTGGTATAGGCCGTACCAAGGCCTACGAACTGATCCGCTCCGGCCAAATCCGCAGTATACGCATTGGCCGTCTGGTAAGGATCGCAAAGTCTGACCTTCTTGAATTTCTGGAAGACCAGGCCAGTTGACCTACTGCCATGCAGGATGTTATACTATATCCATAGTGTGATTCCTACATGGCAAAGAAAGGAGTTCAACTATATTAATGTCACGCAGGAAATCTAAACGCGCCCCTAACGGTTCTGGCTCTATCCGCCGCAAGGGAAATTCTTGGGAAGCTCGCATCACTGTCGGCACAGACGCTAACGGTCGTCAGATTCAGCGTTCTTTCTCCGCCCCGACACAGGCCGAGGCCCAGAGGATAATCACAGAAAACCTCCATCTGGTCAACATCGGCGCATATATTGCCCCAACTAAAATGACTGTGGCTGAATGGCTTAACGAATGGGAGTCAACTTACCTCGTAGGCGTGAAGACGGCTACGGTGAAGTCATATCAGGATCACATCCGGCTGAATATCAACCCGTACATCGGAGGCATTAGACTTCAGAGGCTGGCCCCAGATATGGTGCAAAGGATGTTCGTTGCCTTGCTCCGGGACAAAGGGCTCTCGCCTAAGACCATCAAAAATGTACACGGCGTACTTCACCGCGCGCTTGAGCAAGCGATCATCGTAGGATACATTCACACAAATCCCCTCAATGGCGTACAGTTGCCCCGTATCGAGAAAAAGGAAGCCAATGCCATGGAAGATGACGCACTGCGACGCCTGCTGGAGGCCTCATCGGGAAGCCCTTATGAACACATCATCTTCGTGACAGCTTTCACCGGCCTTCGGGAAAGCGAGGTCTTGGGCCTGACCTGGGACTGCGTTGATTTTGAGAAAAACACCTTGTATATAAACAAACAACACCACAAGGACAAGCTCTCCGGCGATTATTGTTTCAGCTCTCTGAAGAACGACAAGGCGCGAAAGCTCAATGTCGCGCCGTCTGTAATGGCCGTTATCAAGGCTGAACAGGAAAAACAAAACAGTTGGCAGCAAACCCTTGGCACAGCGTTCAGCAACGACAAAAACCTGGTGTTCACTACGGAAACGGGCCGTTATATCAGCAATCAGACGCTCTACTGCGCATACAGAAAGATACTGAAAAAGGCCGGGCTGGAGGGTTTCAATTTTCACTCTTTACGGCATACATACGCATCCAACAGTCTCCGCGCCGGAGATGACATAAAGACCGTACAGGAGAACCTTGGCCACCACACCGCTGCGTTCACGCTGGAGAAGTATGGTCACGCGACAGATGAGATGAAAGCAGCCAGTGCAGAACGGATGGAGGAGTTCACCCAAAACTTCACCAATAAGGGAAATTAAGGGATAAACCGCTTTTTTTCGCGTCCTTAAACAGAAAAAATCCTTGAAAGCTCAAGGCTTTCAAGGATCTTAACTTGGTGCGCGAGGCGGGACTTGAACCCGCACGTGCGTAATGCACACTAGAACCTGAATCTAGCGAGTCTGCCAATTCCACCACTCGCGCATGAGCGCCGATTCCTCAG
>JAJQBY010000128.1:2736-57157 GCA_021203045.1 Oscillospiraceae bacterium
CCTCAGCGCCCGCTTAATATACCATAAATGAGTGTTTTTGTCAACGCTTAATTTTCAATTTTTGAAAACTTTTTCTCAGCCCACCCAGGCTTCCAGATCCTTCAGGCAGTCCAGGAGCGGCTGGGGTATCTTATCCCCGAATTTCTTGTAGTGCTCCTCGATATGCCGCACCTCCTGGCGCCACAGGTCAGGGTCCACCCGGAGAAGCTCGCGGAGATCATCCTCCGTCACGCCCTCCAGACCGTTGGTGTCGATATCCTCCGGCTGAGGCAGATAGCCCAGGATGCAGGGCTCCGCGTCGATCACGCCCACGCAGCGCTTCATAATCCACTCCAGAACGCGCAGGTTCTCGCCGAAGCCCGGCCACAGGAAGCGGCCGTTGTCGTCTACCCGGAACCAGTTGACGGTGAAGATCTTGGGAGGATTCGTCAGCAGCTTTTCCATATCCAGCCAATGCTGCCAATAGTCCGCCATATGATAGCCGCAGAAAGGCAGCATAGCCATGGGATCATGACGCAGCTCGCCTACGGTGCCCTCAGAGGCGGCCGTCTTCTCCGACGCCATAACGGAGCCGGTGAACACGCCATGGGTCCAGCTCTTGCTCTGACATACCAGGGGCGCAGTCTTTGCCCGGCGGCCGCCGAATATGCTGGCCGACATCGGCACGCCCGGGGGGTGGTCGAATTCCGGGCTGATGCAGGGGCAGTTCGTGCTGGGGGCGGTAAAGCGGGAGTTGGGATGAGCCGCAGGCGCACCGGAGGCGGGGTCCCAGGGCCGTCCCTGCCAATCCAGGGCGTTCTCAGGCGGGTTTTTATCCATGCCCTCCCACCAGACGGTGCCGTCCTCCTTCAGGGCCACATTCGTAAAGATGGTGTTCTTATGGGTGCTCGCCATAGCATTGGGGTTAGACTTCACGCTCGTTCCGGGAGCCACGCCGAAGAAGCCGTTTTCCGGGTTCACCGCCCAAAGACGGCCGTCCGGGCCGGGGCGAAGCCAAGCGATGTCATCGCCCACAGTCCAGCATTTCCAGCCCTTTTTCCGATAATAGGCCGGCGGGATGGGCATGGCGAGGTTCGTCTTGCCGCAGGCAGAGGGGAACGCGCCGCAGACATAGCTGACCTCCCCCTGAGGATTTTCGATACCCAGGATCAACATATGCTCGGCAAGCCATCCCTCCTCCCGGCCAAGGCAGGAGGCGATGCGCAGGGCAAAGCATTTCTTTCCCAGCAGTGCGTTTCCGCCATAGGCGGAGTTGACGGACATGATGTAGTCCTCCTCCGGGAACTGGACGATATACCGTTTTTCAGGGTCCAGCTCAGCAGAGGCATGCAGGCCGCGGATATAGTCCGCGCTGTCCCCAATAGCGGCATATACCTCCTTACCCATACGGGTCATGATGGCCATGGACACCACCACATAAATGCTGTCCGTCAGCTCAATGCCGTATTTGGCAAAGGGCGAGCCGATCACGCCCATGGAGTAGGGGATCACATACATAGTGCGCCCGGCCATGCAGCCGTCATAGATCCCATGCAGCTTGGCCTTCATCTCGTCCGGGTCCATCCAGTTGTTGGTGGGACCGGCATCCTCCTTCTTCCGGCTGCAAATGAAGGTTCGGCCCTCCACGCGGGCTACGTCGCTGGGATCGCTGCGGTGCAAATAGCAGCCGGGCAGCTTCTCCTCATTCAGGCGGATGAGCTCGCCGGTGGAGACCGCCTCCGCCCGAAGCTGCTCCAGCTGCTCCTCGCTTCCGTCGATCCAGACGACCTGATCCGGCCGGCACAGCTCGACGCAGTCCTTTATCCAATCAAGGATATGTCTGTTGCTGGTAAGTGGTGTCATAGCCTCTCCTTTATGTATCTGATAATTTTCCGATTTCTGTTGTCAGGGCGGCAAAGGCCGCCAGATCCAGGGCCTCCCCGCGCACCCGTTCGTCCAGGCCGCAGGCGGCGATGGCGCAGGCCGCTGTTTCCCGGCCGCACACTCCATCCAGGGCGTTGGCCAGGGTCTTGCGCCGCTGGTTAAAGGCCGCCCGTATGACCCTGAACAGCGTCTTTTCGTTCACATCCAGGGGCGGCTTCTCACGCATTTCCAGTCGCACCACCGCGCTGGTCACCTTTGGGCGGGGCACAAAGCACTCCGGCCCCACATCGAACAATATCTCTCCTGCCCCGTACCACTCCGTTAGCAGGGAAAAGGCGCTGTAGTCCTTCCCCCCCGGCCCGGAGCACATCCGAAGGGCCATTTCCTTCTGCACCATGACCGTGATGGTCTTAAAGCAGCGCGCCTGATACAGCTTTGTCAGCACCGGGCTCGTAATGCTGTAGGGAAGATTCGCGCATACCACCGGCCGCAGACCGGCCAGCTTCTCCTGCACATCCGCTGCCAGATCACGGCGCAACACATCCTCAAATAAAATCTCTATATTCTCCCGCCCGGCCATGGTCCTGGCCAGGACAGGGCGCAGCGCTTCATCCGTCTCATAGGCCAGCACCCGATCCGCCCGTTCTGCCAGCCGCTCCGTCAGGCAGCCCACGCCGGGACCGATCTCCACCACTCCGTCGCCACAGGTGACGCCGCTCTCCGCGGCGATGCGCTCCGGGACCCAGGAGGCAATGAGAAAGTTCTGGCCCTTGGCCTTGGAGAAGTGAAAATCCACCTCCGCCAGAAGGCCGCGTATCCGCGTATAATCACACAAGTCGATATGTTCCATGACCCGTCACCCGATAGGCAAAAGCCAGCATACGATCGGTATCGTCACTACAGACAGCACCGTAGTCACAAACACGGTCCGGGAGGCGATGCGCTCGTTGCCGCCGTATTGGATGGACAGCATGGTGGCAAAGGATGCCACCGGCATGGCCGCCAGCACCGTCATCGTCCCCAGCAGCACCGTATCCGTTATAAACAGGCGCAGCGCCGCCCACACGAGCACCGGCGCGACCAGCAGCCGCACGGGAGCAAAGGCATAGGACCGCCAATCGCCGAACACCTCGCCCAGCTTCTGGCTTCCCAGGGATGCGCCGATGATGATCATAGCCAGCGGAACGATCGTATCCCCCAGAAGATCGATGGCATCCGCCACCGGCTCCGGGATATGCAGCTTCGTCAGAAGAAGGATAATGGCTATCACTGCCGATACCAGCGGCGCATTCACCAGCTGCCGCCAGCTTATTTTCGTCTTGCCCTGGCCCTTATGCAGCAGGCTGATGCCCAGCGTATAGGCCAGCAGGTTGAACGGCATATTCAATATCGCCGCATAAAACAGCCCCTTGCTCCCAAAAAGGGTCTCCGCCACGGGAAAGCCCATGAAGCCCACGTTTCCGAAAATGGTCATGAAGCTGTATATGCCCCGATCTTCTTTTTTAAATCGATAAAGCACGGGAGTCAAAAAACCCAGGGCGATCAGCACGCCATACATAACGCAGGCCGCGCCAAACACGCCCACAAGCTGTCCCGCCGTAATATCCAAATCCTCGCCCACAACGCTGCTGATAATCTGCGCGCTTTGAGGGAACACAAGCGCGAACCGGGTGAGACGGCGGTTCGTCTCCTGATCCACTACCCCTGTCTTGGCCGCCGCCACACCGACCAGCAGCAGGATGAGCAGGACGAGCATTTGCTCAAAAACTGATGAAATCTCCATAATTCTATTATATTACCATCGCTATGGAGCAAATGCAACAAAAATTTTTAAAATACAGGTAAAATAAATAGCTCAGAGTGTTAAAACCACAGGTAAAACCGTTTCTCTCTCCATGCAAACGGCGCGCCGCAGCCCCTTATCCCGGCGCTGGGGCTGCTTCTCATCAGATCACGCCGGCAAAGTGAGCCGTGACCCAGACAAGGCCCGCCGCCGCTGTGCCTG
The DNA here is from genome assembly GCA_021203045.1 of Oscillospiraceae bacterium. Classification (GTDB taxonomy): domain Bacteria; phylum Bacillota; class Clostridia; order Oscillospirales; family Oscillospiraceae; genus CAJOIG01. The sequence goes on from JAJQBY010000128.1 coordinate 6,605, forward strand.
CGGCAGCCAGGAGCTTGCCGGAGACCCGGTCCTTTCTCCTGCCCCGGCGTCCCATGGTCTTTTTCAAATAAGCGTCGGCGGCCTGCCGGGCCTCCGCCAGTACCTTATCGGGACTGCTCTCCCTGTGAAACGCATCGTCCCGAATGACGAATATGGCCTCCTCAAATATTCGCGGGTCCGGAGACCGTACCACCACGACCCGCCGGTTCGTTCCTTTTACCATCATAGCAGCCTCCCTGTTGTCCCGATGCTTCCAGTCTAACCGGCTGCTGCCAGGATTATACCGCTTTGCATGATTTTTCCATGGGACCCTGATCCGTATCTTCGCCCCGCTCATTGCCGCTCCTCCACCCGGATCGCCAGGGCCGTCATATCGTCCGTGTGTCCAAAGCGCTCCGCAGCCGCCTTCAGGGCCGTGCGGGCCAGTGTCTTGGTCTCCACGCCATCGCTGGCGTTCAGAATATCCCGGAGCCACTGGTCGTTCTTTTCCGCCAGGACTCCGTCGGAGGCGATCAGCGCCACATTTCCTGGCCGCAGGCGCATTTTTATCATATCCGGGCTAGACCCCTCCCCCGCCAGCATACCTGCCACCAGGGACGTGCAGCGCACCCGCCGGATGGCCCGGCCGGTCTTTACATAGGACGGGGCCGCGCCGTATTTATAAAAGCTGGTCTGCCCCGTGAACAGATCGATGCAGCACAGATCTACGGTAGCATAGCCCCAGTCCTCTCCATTTTTCAGCATGGCGGCGGAGTTCAGAAGCCGCATGGCGCAGCCGGGCTCCGTTCCGGCTTTTAAAAGCTCCTCCAATATCTCCACCGTGGCAATGCTCTCATGGGCCGCCTGCTCTCCGGTGCCCATTCCATCGGACAGGATGACGCACAGTAGGCCGCTGTCCGTCTTGAAATAGGTTCCCCGGTCGCCGGATACGTTCTCTCCCTCCTTTTTCATGGAGGCGATGCCCACGGACACGGCCAGGGGCTCCGCCTGCCGCAGGATAAGCCGCCCCGCTTCCCCTGTCTTTATCCGGCACAGGCGCGTTCCGGCCACATCGGACAGCCGTTCCAGATAATCCGGTTCCTCCGCCAGGGCCTCCATCCCCGCGCCCTCCAGGATGGCGTGGAGACGCCCATGACCGTCCCGAAAGGCGGAGCAGGTACCCTCTATCTCCTTTGCCTTTAAAAAGCGTATCAGCCGCCGTTCTACGGCTCCATCCGGCCCGGCAGATCCGCCCAGCTCCCCGGCGGCATCGCTGATCACCGCCGCCATGTCCACAAACTGCCCATAGGCGGCGGCGCGGCTCTCCTGGAGCCGTGCCCGGTACTGCCGCCGGTACAGAAGCCCCCGCAGTTCTCCGTTCACAGCGCTGACGAATGCCTCCGACGCCACACACCGCTGCCGGAACGCCACCGGCATATCCTGCACAGGCAGGGCCCCCGGCGGAGCATGCCCGGCGTCAGCCCCTGAAGGCTCTGGACCGTCTCCGCATAGTCCTTTTTCCAGCACTGCTCCTTCCCGGCGCAGGAGCGGCACACGATATCCGCCGCCCGATCAAAAACCGCATCCGCCTCCCGGTCATCGTCCCACCTCGGCTCTGACCGGGCGGCGCAGTCGTATAAATGCCGGAAGCCCGCACTCAAATGCTCCAACCGCCTGGCCTGGTAATAGCGAAACGCCGTCTCTCCCCTTCCGCGGCCTATCCGCAGCAGCGCCCCCACCGGCGTCAGCAGCCCCTGGGGGATGATCATAAACAGCACCGAGGCCACAAAGCACTCATACAGCGCGGCGATATGCGCCCCATCGCTCCAGGCCAGCAGCACCGCCACAGAGTTCGCCGCGCAGAAGGCGACAGAAAACACCAGCCGTCCATAGCGATACAGCGCCCCTGCGATCAGCCCTGCCAGGGCATAGGCCGCCCCGTAAAACAGCGACGCCCCCGCCGCCATATCCATCCCCAGTCCCAGCGCCGTCCCGGCAGCGCACCCGGGCATCGGACCGCCGCAGAAGCCCGCCGCCATGACCAATAGCAGCGCCAGAAACCGGCCCACGGACACGATATGAAACAGCTCCATGGACGCAAGGCCCATCAGCACACAGGCCGCCAGCACCGCCACGCTGATCGTCCGCCGCACCTCCGCCGCCTCGGTCGCAATCCTTTCCGGCTCCAGGACCAGTCCATAGAAATAGGTACAGCCTATGGACAGTATCACCTCCATAAACATCCGCATCAGGCCGGGAATGCCCCCAATGCTCTCCTGCCGGTATAATATCCCTGTTCCCGCCGCCAGCACCGCCGCCACAAGAGGCATGAACCATCGCTTTTTCCGGCAGGCGACCCCCTGGGTGACAAAGCCGACGGTAAATATCAAAAGTGAGGTAGCGATATACCGGATTCCCACCAGCATGGCTCCGGAGAGCAAATATCCAATGCTTGCCCCCACCAGGCACAAAAAACCATCTATCCCAAAGCCGGAAGCCCCCACCGCAGCGTACCCAAAGGGTCCGCAGCTCCCGAACAGCTGTCCTGCGCCTGTAGCCAGGCCCAGGACAAAATAGCCTCCGCGTATCAGCACCGCCTTCAGCCTGGGCCTGCGCCGGAGCAGCTCCCCCCATGTCAGCGTCGGTCGTTTCACCTTTACAGCCATCGTCGATCCTCCGTGTATATTTCGTTGACATAATGATACCCTTTCCCGGTGAAAATTCCCGTCGTATACTGTAAGACCAATAAAAAATTCGCCTGGATAAAATATCCAGGCGACATAATCTCATATAAAATTTATTCCTGCGCCGTCTCGCGCACCAGATCCTCTCCGATTTTATATACATCTCCCGCTCCCACAGTCAGCACCACGTCCCCGGGGGCCACCGTCCAGCGGAGGGCGGTCTCCAGCTCCTCAAAGGAGGGGAAGAACAGACTATTCGGTATCTGCTTCGCCAGGTCCTCCGAGGATATGCCCAAGGTGTTCTTCTCCCGGGCAGCATATATCTCCGCCAGGTAGGTCAGGTCAGGACGCTTCAGCTGCTGGACAAAATCATCGAACAGCGCCTGCGTCCGGGAGAAGGTATGAGGCTGGAACACCAGTATCACCCGCTTATAGCCCAGAGGCTCCACCGCGTCCAGCAGGGCCTTCAGCTCCCCCGGGTGGTGGGCATAGTCATCATAGATATCGGCCCCGTTATATTTTCCCTTGAACTCAAAGCGCCGGTTGGCCCCCTGGAATCCGGCCAGACCGTAGGTCACAGCGGTGGCGGATATCCCCAGGGTGATAGCGGCAGCTGCCGCCGCCAGAGCATTTTTTATATTGTGCAGCCCCGGAACCTGAAGATGCAGGTGGGCGAACAGCTTACCGTGGTCCAGCACGTCGAACTCCGTCTTCGCCCCCCGGCTGATGATGTTCACGGCCTGGACATCCGCCTCCGGCGACAGGCCGAAGGTAACGATGCTCCTGTCGATTCCGGCCAGGGCCTCCATCGTATTCGCATCGTCCCGGTTTGCAATGGCCGTCCCCTCCGAGGGGACCAGCTGGGCAAATTTACGGAAGGAGGCCTTCACCGCTTCCAGATCGTGGAAATAATCCAGGTGATCCGCCTCGATATCCAAAATCACCGCCACCGTAGGATAGAAGGACAGAAAGCTGTCATAGTACTCGCAGGACTCCAGGACGATGGTATCGCCCTTCCCCACCCGATGACCGGCGTTCAGCAGCGGCAGCGTGCCGCCGATCATGACCGTGGGGTCCTTCTCTGCCGCCATCAGGATATGGGTGCACATGGAGGTAGTGGTGGTCTTGCCATGGGTGCCTGCAATACACAGGGCGTTTTTATAGCCCTTCATCAGGGAGCCCCACGCCTGGGTGCGCTCAAAAACCGGGATTCCCAGGGCCCGGGCGGCCTGGATCTCCGGGTTGTCGTCCCGCACGGCGGCGGTGCGCACAACAAAATCTATTTCCGGCAGGATGTTCTCACTGCGGTGCCCGATGTTCACCCAGATGCCCCGGGATTCCAGATGAGATACCTTCTCACTGCGCTGCATATCGCTGCCTGTGATAACAAGTCCCTCATCCTGCAAAACCTCCGCCAGCGGGGACATAGACACTCCGCCGATGCCAATAAGATAGCCCCTCTTTCCGGGGATCAGATAATCGTCAAAAGAAGACATAGTCGCTCCTTACATATATACTATCAATGAGCTGCTTGCAAAATCATTTCATTATATCCCCTTCCCAGGGATTTTACAAGTCTATCATAAGACCGAAATCGCTTTGCTATCCATTCTGCCGTCACGAGGCGGCACACCGAAAAGAAAAACTCTGACAAAATACACCACCCCGATATGCTATATTCCATCATACATTACTATTAGTATGACTTTTCCCTCTTCAAAATTTTCCCTCATTATGGTATAGTTATGGCATACAAAGCAAGGAGTATAGCAATACGAAGTTGTTTCTAAGTCACTGCACCGACGATCGGAATACGGTGGATATACTCGCAGGAGCTATGCAAACCTACTGTCCCGATCTGACATTGTTTCTCTCCTCGCGTTCGGATACAGGCATCGATGCAGGCGATTATCTGCATGACAGGATAGATCAGGAGCTGAAAGACTGCGATTGTGTGATCGCCGTCATCACAAAAAACTATTTGCGCAGCATGTACTGCATGTACGAGTTCAGTTTGGCCTTATATATGAGCCGGGGCAATCAACAAAAACGATTTATTCCTATTTTTCAGAGCACTGCAGAAAAGGAGCATTGCGCCAAATTGCTTGGGGACATCACTTACATAATCGCTGATTCCGAAATGGACAATCTGACCAACACTCTTGTAAATACACTTCCCCCCGCCCATCCGGATAAACTGCCCGCACTACAAGTCGGCACATTCCATTTTCTGGAGGCGTTAAGCAGCGCTTCTGTCTCACAGCGGCCATACATCGGAATGCAGAGAGAGGAATATCAGCGAATCCAGCTTTTTTGTGAAAACAATGGCATCATTCAATTTTGCAATGATGGCTTTTCCGGAGAATATATCAAATCAAAGCTTCTATCTCCAGGTACACCGCTGGAAGATATCTACATTCTTTCCACCACCGGAGCCAGCATAATAAAGGCCCTATCTCAGGATGCTTTTGTGCAGGCGCTTCAACATGGCGTCAACATCCATGTTATCATCCCCAATCAATACTCGGACTTTTGCCGCGATGTGGCGGACATCGAGTCCATGGGCAAGCCTCAACAGATCAAAGATGAGAACAGTCAGCGCCTAGCAGGGGAATACAACTCTGTTATGGTATATTTACAAGACGCTTGCAGCGAAGCCCGCAAGGGCGCACATGATGCGCCCCTCGGCCATATAACCTGTTATTGCAGCTTCACCATTCTGCGGCAGACCATTTTCCTCGCCCGCCGCAGTGACGGAAGTCTATGGGGCACTTGCTCCATGACCACACCGCCCAAGAAGACCATTGATAAGACCCTGATGTTTGAGTTTCAAGGGCGGGAAGGCGTTGGCACTCCGGATACGCTTCTGGGGCATTGCCGCGCCATAATGGCTCTCGCCAAGGAACGGGACGCCTTTTTTACCATCTCCGCTGAAACCTCCGGCAAGCCCTTTTTTGCAGAAAGCCACCACGCCCGCCAATACTGGGCCATGAAAGTTTCCGACGCGAGAGCCGAAATGGAAGAGGCGCTGTTAAACGGAGATGACATTTTAATAGAGGTAGCAGCGCAACATCCTTTAAAACTCGGCACAAAACCTGGCAGCGAATTCCGCGCTCGACTGGATCGTGCCATCGAATTATATACACAATATCAAAAGGACGGCATACAAACATATATTTACGTTCCCGGAAGCCGCCATATGTATAACGGCAAGGCAGACAAAATATCTCTTGGTGAAGCCGGAAAGCAATATCTTCTTTCCAAAGGGATACCGGAGGATGATATTCTGGCTGATGAGACATCCCAGGAATACATGTCTCAGCATGGTGTTTATAACTCTGCAGATGAATGCTATGTTGCCTCCAGGATTTTTCATGATGGAGATTTTCGCGGCCTGATGTGCGTATGTTCACCCAATCAGGTAGCCCGTAAGACTCTTTTCTATATCGAAAACGGCATTATCCCTCAATGCTACTCTGTGCCAATGCCAAATATGTTCCACAACATATTTAATGAACTATTTGACACAATCCCCCATGTGCTTTACCGCGATCACTCCTGGCAGGATCATGACACCTCGCAGGCCTCCATCAATTCCCGGCTGGAACGCATGCCCAAAGACGGACAATAAAACTGCCCCCTGTACCGCAATATGCTGCACAGGGGGCATTACTATTTCCCGGAAACAATCACTCCTGACTGGCAAGCCAGGTGTCGTAGTCGTCGGCGCCGAACTGGGAGACGAACATCTCAAAGGGGAAGTCGTTCACGTCGTCCCCATAGGCGACTGTATCCAGCTCGCCCAGGGCCATGGTCTTGGCGCTGTCGTCGAAGCCGGAGCCGTCGCCGTCGCCCTCATAGGTATCCATGTAGTCCCGCAGGTACTGGACATAGGCATCGAAGGCGTCCTTGCCCTCCAGCGCCGTGGACTCGGCAGCGGTTTCAGCCGCGCCGCCGGCGCTGGCCTGGAAGTCACTGTAGGACACGATATCCCCGAACTCGATCAGCATGGCGAAGGGGGCCGCATCGTCGGAATAGTCGGCCTCGTCCATCGCCTCGATCTCGGCGATGGCCATCTGGGCCACCTCCTCGTTGGTGGAGTTGCCCAGGCAGTCGATGCAGTAGGCCTGATAGCCGGCCCAGTCGGCGGTGTAGGCGGCGGGCTCGACTGCGGCAGCGGCGCTCTCCTCCACCTCGGCGGAAGCGTCAGCCTCAGCAGAGGCTGCGTCCTCAGCGGCCTCGATGCCGGAGGTAGCTTCCTCGGACGGGGTGATGGTATAGGTGCCGTCCTCATTCTCGGTGACGGTGCCGATGATGGTGCTGGTCTCGTCCACGGTCAGGCCGTTGACGGTGCACTCCTCGGTGACGGTCCAGACGGAGCCCTCGGTCAGCACGATATAAGCGGTGCCGATGGTATCCTCCTCAGAGGAAGGCTCCTCGAAGATGATGGTGCCGGTCCACTCGGAGTTTATGAAGGTGGCGTTGATGCCGTTGGTGGACTTGCCGCCCACATAGAAGTCGCCGTTCATCTCGCAGGTCTCGTCGGACTCGCCGGTCACGTCCCAATAGGTAGAGGAGTTCTCATCCGTAAAGGTGACGTTCAGCTGGCCGCCGTTCTCTGCAGATGCGATCAGGTTATCGGCGGGGGTATAGTAGCTCTGCTCCTCCTCGGTCAGGCTGTTCCACCACTCGGACTCGGGGCCGTAGTAGGTGTAGTTGTCGTTGACCAGCAGGGAGGCGGTGATATTCACAACGGCGGGAGAGCCGTCAGAGTAGATGACCGCGAACTTGTTGCCGCCGGAATAGCCGGGGGTCTTGGAGCGGTCCAGATACCACCAGAGGATGCCGTTCTCGTTGTAGTGGGGGGTATTGGCGGAGTCGATGAAGATGTTCATGCTGGTGCCGTAGGAGTTGCCCTCCTCCACGATGTACTGATACAGGGCCTCATCGGCGCGGGTCAGATATTCGGCGTAGGTCTCATCCTCGCCCTGGGGCTCGATACCGGCCTCCTCGCCGATCAGCGCCAGGAACTCGTCGGGGGAGCCGACCAGATAGGCGTTCTCCTCCTCCTCTGCGTCATAGTAAGCGGAAACGCGGCAGTTCTCTACCCAGATACCGGCGTCTTCCGTGCCGCTGGTGCCGGAGGCACGGACCTTGATGCCCATGCAGCCCTGGAGGCGGCAGTTGAACGCATAGCCATAGCCCGCAGAGGCGGAGCAGAGGGCGGCGTCCAGATTAGAGGTGCAGTTGGAGTTGAACACATAGACCCAGCTCTCGGAATAGCCGATGGTGTAAACACCGGCGGAGCGCAGGCCATAGCACTTGGTCACGACCCGGTTGGCAACGATGGTGCCGCCGCCCTTATCGGTGGCCAGGGCGGTGCCGGCGTCCAGACCGGACACGATGACGGTCACATCGTCGGGATGCTCGGTGATGTCCAGAACATTCTCCCCGTCCTCATCCTGGGTCATGGCAGCGTAGCTGTAATCGGGGATCTCGGTGGCTTCGGGGTCGATAATGTTGACGGAGCCGTCCTCATTGATGAGGTTGGTGCCCTCCACATTGATGATGATCTGTCCCCCCTGGGAGACATAGGGGCCGTGGCCGCCGGAGGAGCAGGCGAAGATATCGCCGCCGTTAATGATGGCGAGGCCGCTGCCGGTGGCATAGATGGAGTTGTTGGTGCCAAGGATCTGGGGCTGATTCAGCACCAGGGTGGCGGTATCATAGTGGATATCGCTGGTTGTGATCTTGCCCTCGGTGCCGCCGTCCACATGGACCTGAGAGCCGACGCCGTAGAAGTTGCCGGACTCAGAGGGGCCGCGGCCGCTGGTATAGCAGAACACAGTCAGATTGTCGATGGTATAGGAGCCGGTCCCCTGGACAAAGACAGAGGCGTGGTCCACGTTATCGGCGGAATAGACGGTCTCTCCATCCAGGACAGAGCCGTCCTCGCTGGTCTCGTCCACCTGCTTATAGAGATAGGTGCAGTACATGATCACAACGCCGCTGGACGGGCCGCTGGTGATGTTAGCATAGTAGTTGTGCAGGCGGATGATGTCGTAATCCTCGCCATACACCAGACCCTCGGTCTCATAGATACCGTTGATGACCTCGGCCTTGGTGAGATATTCCACCTCATCGCTGGCCTGAGAGCAGTAGACCTCCTCATACAGGGAGTCCTCATAGACGTAATACACGCCGGTGGATACGCCCAGGGCGTGGACGTAATCGGTCACAGAGGTATTGGGATTCTGTACCTCATACAGATCGTCCGGCAGCTCAGTGCCATCGGCCACAGCGCCGTCCACGAGGTCCACATAGGAATATTCCTCGCCGGTGCTGAAGGAGCGGGTCTCGGTCTCATCCTCGCCCAGCGCCACGAATTCGGCCTCCACAGAGACGGAATCCGCGCTGAAGGTGTATTCCAGGGTGAGCTCCTGGGTGAACTCGTCGATGGCGGTGGTCTCGCCGTCCACGGTGATGGAGGCGATCTTATACCCCTCCGCCGCGCTGACGGTCAGCTCAGTGGACAGGCCATAGACATCCTCCGGGATGTAATAGGTGCCGGCGGGAGTGATGGTGCCGTTCTCCCCGGCGGCCACCACGAAGGCGGTGCAGCCCTCGATGGATACGACCTCCTTGCCGTTGAACTCGGCGGCCTCGGCAGCGGAGGAGCCCTCCTCCGTGATGACATAGCCGGAGCAGCTCAGCCAGGGCGAGTCGGAGACCTCCACCGTGGCGGGGATGACCCAGGCGATGGTGTCGTTGAAGTCATGGATGGCGCTGTCGGCGATATAGCCCAGCTCCTCGGGGAACAGGACATAGGTGCCTTCCAGCTTGTTGTTGGACATGACGGCGCCGCCGTTGCCCAGCGCATCCACAGTCTCCGTGCCCACATAGCCCGGGACCAGGACGACCATCTCCGACTTCACGGACTGGGGCGCCTGGATGATGGTGATGACGCCATCCTCCTCGGTGTACATCCAACCGCTCTGCTCGGCGGTGGTGGGGCCGCTGATCTCCACCACGGGAGCATCAGAGGTGCTGGCGGTCTCAGAAGACGCGCTGGCGGTGGCTTCACCGGAAGCCTCCTCCGAGGCGAACACCGAAACGCCCATCATCATGACCATAGCAATGACCAGGATGACGCTTACTAGTTTCTTCATTACGTTCCTCCTTAGAATTTTGCGAAATGCTCCGAAAAACATTTCACAAGGTTACATTGGAATTATACCATAGTTTCCGCTGGGAAGATAGTGACAACGATTACAGTTTCAATGCTTAAATAACAAATTTGTTACTTTGATACACATAATCCATTAATGCCGTTAACGAAAAACTCCCCCGAAAACTACCGTTTTCGGGGGAAGCTGTCTGTTTATCTGTTCTTGCACCAGCGGAGGAAGGTGTCCTGGCTGATGCCAAGCCTTTTGGCCCCCTCGCGGGAGGATATCTCCCGGGCGTACCACAGGGCCTTGACCTCCTCAAAATCGTCCGGCACGGGCATACGGGGCCGGCCGAAGCTCACGCCCCGCTTCTGGGCCGCCTGGATGCCCTCCATCTGGCGCTCCTTGCGCCACTGCCTCCGTTCCTCCACGGCGGCCAGCTCGTCCTCCAGCTCGGTCACCCGGCCTTGCAGGGCGGATATGGCCTCTATGGCCTCCCCCACCGGCCCCGCAGAGGCGGGGTCGGTTTCGGTCAGTCCGGCGCGGATACGTTCCAGGTCGGTCAGAAGCGTTTTATAGGTCACAGGCTCTGTCATTACTGGTCTTTCCTTTTCTTCACAACGGTCACCGCCGCGACGCCGCCGGCGCACAGGAGCAGGAGAGCCAGCCACAGCATGGCGTTGCTCTCATCCCCGGTGGACGGGGCGGAGCCCGTAGTGGTAGGCGTCACCACGATCGGGGTAGCGCTGGCGCCCGGGTCCGTGGGTTCAGCGGTCTCGGTGGGCGTGGGGCTGGGAGTAGGCGTCACAGTGGGCGTATGGCTGTTGGTGATCACATAGCCCGTGGCCATATCGCCGGTGACGGTGCTGGTATAGCCCTCCGCCGTTACCTCCCGCACGGTGTAGGCGTTCAGAACGCCGTCCGTATACTCATCCAGTCCGGTGAAGCTGGCCGTCCAGCCGTTCGCCTCGCTCAGGGTCACGGTCTCGGTTGTGGCCTCGCCGTTTTTCACCAGGGTCACGGTGACGGAAGCGGGACGGATGCCGTCCTGGTCATTCCCGTCGTCCCAGGCCTTGGTCACGGTGACGCTCACCTGACCGGGAGTGTAGCTGTTGGTGATGTCATAGCCGTCATAGGTGGTGGTGTAGCCTGTCACAGCATCCTCGGTGACGGTATAGGTGACGCCATCCTCAGCGGGGAGCACGAACCGATAGGCCCAGCCGTCCGCCTCGGTGATCTCGGCGCTGGCCACCTCCACACCGTCCGCCAGCAGCCGGACGATAACGCTATCCGGCCGCTTGCCGTCCTGGTCGTTGGCGTCGTCCCAGGTCTTGGTGACGTTAATGACCGCATAGGACACCGTGGGCTTCTGGAAGTCCTCGGGCGGCAGGCTGTTGCCGTTGGAATCCACGGGATACAGACGGGCCACGTTGTTGGTATACAGCCCATAGCTCTCGCTGCCGTCGTTATTGTCGCCATACCGGTCATATGTGCCATAGACGCCGGTCTCGGTCTGAGGGTTCGTCAGCACCACGCCATAGGTCAGCTTCACCTGGTCGTTTTTGGTGATGGGCACATTGATCGCCAGCACATAGCACTCGTTATACGCTGTGCCGCCATAGGTGGTGCCATCGGGATAATAGGTGAGCACGAAGGGATAGGTCGTCCCGTCGGAGCTACCAGTGGAGGAGCCGAAGCCATAGGTGTACTCGTCGATCTGCGTCACAGCCAGAGCCTCGCCGTCCACCGTAAGGGTCAGACGGTCGATATCGTTGATGAAATCGAAATCATAGTCGTCCGTCTCGCCGATCTCATCCACCACAGCGCTCCCCGCGTCTACCAGCTGGATGAGCTGGTCTTTGACGGCGGAGAACACCTGTGCCGCAGTTTCCGCATCGATATCTTCTGCCTGTGCGATGTCATAACGGGTCACATAGCTTTCCAGCCAGGTCTTAAATTGCTCTGTAAACGTGGTATAAGTTGTGTCGGTGTAATACTGGTATGTCACCATGCAGACATTCACTTCCTGCGAAGCCGCAACGATCGAAGTAGCTGCATAATAGCAGGCAGCCTCATAGGTAGTATAGTAATCGTCTGCATGCATGGCAGTGTCCCAAGAAGCATAGTAAATGCTGTCATCGCCGTTAACCGCACTTTGCCATTGACTGTAAGTCAGGCCATATGCGCCGATATCTGCACCGCCTTGTCCTTCCGCCCAGACACTTTCAAACGTGGGTGCAGTTTCACTTACATATGACTCACTCCCGGTGACGCCGTAGCGATTGCACCAATCCTCATTGCTGTTCCACCACACGCTGGTTCCATACGCATAAGCATCCGACATGGCTTCACCGGATTCACTGTCATACCACATTCTGGCACCGCCGTCGGTCAGGATGATCATATATTTGTCGCTCCCGTCCACAGCGGTATCCGCATTCAGCAGGGCACGGGCCTTTTCCACACCGGCCTGCAGGTTACTGCCGGAACGACCGGCCAGGCTCTTGTAATCTGTCGTCAGGAATTCCTTCAATTCCGCTACATTTTCCTCTGTTAATTCAAGGAGTTCAGTCGTTTTCAGAATAGGATTATACCCGCCAAAAACGGTGATGCTCACTTTAACGGTCAGATTCTCATACTCAAGCAATTCATCCAGTAATGCCGCTGCCTGTGCCGCCAGATTCGTGTTGTCATGGCTGGTGGAGCCGTCCAGTACGAAGGCCACATCCAGATAACCTGTATAGCTGGCAGAGGGCAGGGAGATGGTCACATCAGACTCGTAGTTTTCATCCAGCTGAGTGGCTTCCTTGGACTTGGAGATATCAAAGTCCGCTGCGGAGCCGGAGCCGGGGCTGCTGTAGGTATTGGTATAGGAGACGGTGGTACCGGTGCTTACGACCTTGCCGGTCACAACAGCGCCGTTCACCTCGGCCGTCTCATCATCCACCGTAGCCTCGGCCGTATAATTCGCGGCAGTGGTCTCCGCCACTGTGTAGGTCGCACCGACGGGCAGGTTCTCAAGCGTCACGGACTCCCCGTCGGACAGGGTGAAGGTGGCTACGCTGTTGGTGAATTCAACCTCCTCCGTATTATCCTCGGCGTCCGTTTTGGTGCCATACACACCGTTCAGGACAAGGTTTTCCAACCCCTCCACATCGCTGGTGTCAATCGTCACCGTAAAGGTGAATTCCTTGGAGGAATTGCCGTATACGATATCCTTCTCCACCGTCAGGGAGCCGGTGTCACTGCTGACATAATAAACAGCATCCTTGAACCAGGTAAAGGTCTTTATTACCGTATCCACATCGCCGTCACCTGTTGAATCCAGACCGGTGATCTCAAGGGTAGTGGAACCGCTGGCATTTGCCGCATCAATAGCGGCCTGCACTGCCTCAATAGTCCCCTCCGGGTTGTAGCCCCAGCTGACCTCCAGGTCATCAATGCCGGTCAGCACCCAGTAGCCCGTGCCATTGCTGGGCGCCTGATAGGAGGCATAAGTAACATCAATGCTGCCTGGCTCCACAGCATCTACATAGAAGCTGCTATCACCGAAGGTATTGCTTGTGAGAACGTCAGACACCGTTTCGCCGTCTTCCCGGAGATTCACAAGACCAACAAGTGCATAGGTAAGGATATTATCATGCACATCGACCTTGATGGCCCCGGTGTTGTTCTGGTCCTGAACAACGACTTTACAGCGCAAATCGCTGGTGCCGGTTACAGTGTTGTAGGCAAAGGTCAAAGTCCCGGCATCCCCCGTGCCGCCATAATAGCCGTGCATGGCAAAGGCACAAGTTGGTGAAAGTGTTATAGGTAACGGACGCGCCGAGCATGAGGGTGCCATCGCCGAACATCTCTACACCATCATAAACATTATTAAAGGTACAGCCGGTTACAGTAAATGCAGTAGTGCCGGTGTTGATAAAGACCGCATAGCCCGTTCCGGAGCCCTGGAAAGTGCAGTTCTTTACTGTCAGGTTATCACCTTTTTTACTCTGCTCTGTGTAGTTGGAAACGCCTGCCGCGACCCAACTCGTCTTGGTGGTCCCCATGGTGATCGTCAGGCCATCCAGCGTCACATTCTGGGCATTGCGGATCAAAATACCGTCTGTTTCCGGACTTGCGCCGGACACTTTGTCCGGGTTTTCACTTCCGTCCATAGTGAAAATGGTGACCGTCTCGCCTGCTGCTGCCTGAACAGTCAGATTATCCATTCCATTCAGAACGGTAAAGCGTGCATAACTTCCAGCCTTGACAGTAATCGTCCAGCCGGTTATATCTTCCTGTGTGTTAATGTAGTTAATCGCCGCCTGGATAGTGGTATAGGTATCGCCCTCCACCTCCGTTGCACTAGCATTCACAGTAAGGGTCTTATCCGAATCGTCTACCACAGTTGGGGTGCTAATATACGCACTCAAAGCATCAGCAATGCTGTACAGCTCGTCATATTCATCCTCTGAGAGCGTTCCACTCTCCGCGGCAGCCTCCATCTTATCCCACAAGGTATAGAGACTCTCCAGGATAGCCAATGCGGTGTCCGTATCTCCCGCCTCGATGGCGGCAGTGGCCTGGGCCTCCAGGTCCGCCAGCTGCGCTACATAGCTGTCATAGACAGAGGTGTCCGCCTCCGTCAGTTGCTGAGCTACGGCAGCGCTGCCGTCCTCATCGTCGGTAGCGTCTTCGTCCTCGGCGTCATCGTCGCCTTCGGTGGCGCTGCTGTCTCCGGTAGTATCGCCGCTTTCTCCGCCGGTCTCGTCCTGGGAGGTGGTTTCCGCGTCCTCCGTGGTCTCCGCAGTCTCTCCGTCGGCACCGTCTACTGCAAACGCAGACGACACGCCGCCCAGAGAGAGCACCATGACCAGGACCAGCACAAGGCTTATCAACCGTTTGCGCATTTCATTGTCCTCCTTAAAATTGGTGATTGCTGCCCCTTATTCACCGGGGAATAATTATTCCGTGGTTTACTGGAGCGCAAAAAAATCCCTTTGCCTGAAATAATGTAAACATTATACGCTTGAACGTCAGGAAAAGCAAGCATTTCCGAATAAAAATATTTGTTGAATTTCCCACAGAAACTTTGGAATTCCCGGTGCCTTCGGGAAAAACCCACCTCCCGGGGCCCCTCATGGCAAAAAGCGGCCATTAAAAGCCGAATTCACATCGTTTTTTGCGATTTTTCGAATAACATCAACACCTCCCAGCCAAGAAAACGAGCCAAATCCGAACTACGGAAAATCAATTCCGGCAATCTCCATCGGCCGCAGGCGGCGGGCCGAATGTTTACAAAATGTTAACTGCCACACCACTTAACAAAATCAAGTTGTTAGTTTAAAATAGAATACAGTCGTCATTCATTTACTATACTGGGGAGATGATGTTCAGATGTGCACAGCCGCATCCCCGCAATATTTGCAGATCGCGCTGGATATTGCCGCGCGTATCGCCCGGGGCGAGCTGCCGGAGGGCAGCGTTGTCTATGGCCGGTCCGTCATGGCGTCGGAATACGGCGTATCGCCGGAGACCATCCGGCGGTCGCTCCATCTGCTGGCGGATATGAAGGTGGTGGAGATCAAGCAGCAGACCGGCGTAAGGGTCATATCCGCCGACAACGCCAGGCGCTATATCGCCAATTTTTCCGAGTCCAGCGAGGTATATAAGCTGCGGGAGCAGCTGCGGTCGCTTCTGGCGGAGCACCAGGCGCTGAACCAGCGCATCGGGGACACGGTGACCGCCCTGCTCCGGGCCAGGGAGACCTTCTCCGCCGCCCATGACCCTCTGCCCAACTATGAGGTGCCGGTTCCCGCCGACTCCCCGGTCATCGGAAAGAGCATCGGCTGTCTGAATTTCTGGCAGAGCACCGGCGCCACCATCACCGGCATCCGCCGGGGTAAGAATCTCATCGTCTCTCCCGGCCCCTATGCAGAGCTGTACGGCGGAGACGTGCTCCTGATCGTCGGCTCCTCCGGCGCCGTGTCAGCCGCCCAAAGTCTTGTATCCGCGAAGGAGGAATCATATTGATTGAATTCAAAAACGTATGTAAAAGCTATGGAAAAACACAGATTCTGAAGGATCTGAGCTTCACCATCCAGGATGGGGAGTTTATCGTCCTCATAGGCCCGTCCGGCTGCGGCAAGACGACCACCCTGAAAACCATCAACCGGCTCATCGAGCCGGACGGCGGCACAGTCTATATAGACGGCCGGGACATCCGGGAGACGGACAAGGACGACCTGCGCCGGCATATCGGATATGTCATCCAGCAGATCGGCCTGTTTCCCAATATGACCGTGGCCCAGAATATATGCGTTGTCCCGAAGCTGCTGAAATACAGCAAGGAGGACTGCGCCCGGATCGTATCCGATATGCTGAAAATGGTGGGCATGGAGGAATACGCGGACAAATATCCCAACCAGCTCTCCGGCGGGCAGCAGCAGCGTATCGGCGTTCTGCGGGCACTGGCCGCCTCCCCGCCCATCGTGCTGATGGATGAGCCCTTCGGCGCTCTCGACCCCCAGACCCGGGAGGTCCTGCAGGACGAGGTGAAGAATCTCCAGAAGAAGCTGAACAAGACCTTCGTGTTCGTCACCCACGACATGGATGAGGCTCTGAAAATGGCCGACAGGATATTCTTCATGGACGAGGGCTGTATCGTCCAGATGGCCACACCGGAGGAGATGCTGGAGCACCCGGCCACCGAGCGGGTGCAGAGCTTCCTCGGCAAGCACACCGCCGAGGCCGCCGCCCCCTCCAGGGTGGAGGATTATATGCGCACCAACATCCGCACCATGCGCAAGGGCCGGGGCTGCCGGGAATGCGCGGAGCGCATGGCCCGCTATAACGTGGACACCCTTATCATCTCCGATGACGACGGCCGCTACGTCGGCACCGTATCCATCGGCGATATCCGGAAATGGGGCCGTGACCTGCAGAGCATCGACCCGATCATCCGCAACACCACCCGCACCGTCCGCCTGGGCGACGACGCCCGGGAGTGCTTCGATTATCTACTGGAGGCCGACGCAGGATATGTAGTGGTCCTGCGGGAGGATGACACCATCGCCGGTATCGTGACCAAGACCAGCATCGCCAAGTCCGTGGCCGAGAATCTGTGGGAAAATACATGATGAAGGAGCTTATCTCTACCTACGGCTCTATGCTGGCCAACGCGATCGTCACCCACACCATCTATGTCATCATATGCGTCGCCATCGGCTTTGTCCTGGGCCTGACGCTGGGCGTGGCCCTGTCCCGGATACCCCGGTGCGCCGGTATCATCATGCCGGTCATATCCGTGTTCCAGACCATCCCCGGTCTGGTGTTCATCGGCATACTGTTTTTGTGGCTCGGCATGGTGCCCGCCACGGTCATCATCGCACTGTCGATCTATGCCCTGTTCCCGGTGCTGAAAAATACCTATGCAGGGCTCCTCAGCATAGACCCGAAATATATCGAGGCCGCCAAGGGCTGCGGCATGTCCGCCATTCAGTCTATTTTCCGGGTGGAGCTGCCCCTGGCCATGCCCACGATTATCGCCGGCCTGCGGATGTCCGCCATATACACCGTGTCCTGGACCGTGCTGGCCTCTATGATCGGCCTGGGCGGGCTGGGTGATTTCATCTATCAGGGCACCGCCTCCAACAACAACACGCTGATACTGCTGGGAGCGATACCGGCAGCCATACTGGCTATCCTGATCGGGGCGCTGATCGACCTGCTGCAAAAGAAGGTCACGCCCCGGGGCCTGCGCAAGGGGGTGACCAAATGAGCGTAAGTCTGATTTTGGAGCACCTTTACATTGTATTTTTCTCAAGCCTGCTGTCTGTCGCCGTGGGCCTGCCGCTGGGGCTTCTCGCCTATCTGTTCCCTAAGGTGCGGGGGCTTATCCTGAAGCTGGTGGATCTGCTGCAAACGATCCCCGCCCTGGCGCTGCTGGGCATCATCATGGTGTTCGTGGGCGCGGGCAAGGTCACGGTCATCACCGGCATCACGCTGTATTCCCTCCTCCCCATCGTGCGGAACACCTGCCTGGGTCTGGAGGAGGTAGACCCGGGCGTGAAGGAGGCCGCCCGGGGCATGGGCATGAGCAAGATATACCGGACGCTGTTCATTGAGCTTCCCCTGGCTTTTCCCACCGTGTTCACCGGCATCCGCATCGCGGTGGTGAACGCCATTGGCACAGCGGTATTCGCTGCCTTCGTGGGCGGCGGTGGTCTGGGCAGCATTATCACCCGGGGCATCCGCATACAGGATATGTCCCTGGTTCTGGCCGGCACAGGCGCACTGATGGCCATTGCCATCATCGCTGATCTGCTCATGGGCACCCTCGAAAACAGCATGCGAAAAAACAAGGGCTCCGCCAAAAGGCGCTGGCTCCCGACCCTGGCGGTGCTCCTGGTCTGTCTGGCGGTCCTTATGCCCTATGGTATCAGCTCCGCCGGCAGCGACGAGCTGCTGATCTATGACGGCAACTACTCTGAAATGCAGATCATGTACCGCATGGCAAAATATCTCATCGAGGACCAAACCGACGTAACCGTCACCATCCAGGATGAGATGTCCCAGGTGAACAGCTTCAAATCGCTCATCGGCGACGATCACAGCTGCGATCTGATGTTCTCCTACGACGGCACGCTGCTGACCACCTTCCTGGGTCTGGACCCCACCGATGTGCCGGAGGGCGAGACCCTTTATGATTATGCAAATCAGGTGGCCGGAGAGGAATACGGCCTCCGCCTGCTGGCGAAGGTGGGCTTCGACAACACCTATGCCATCGCCGTGACCCGTGAGGTCGCGGATGAATATAGTCTGGAGACCATAAGCGACCTGGTCCCCGTAGCGGGCGAGCTGATCTTCGGCGCGGAGCACGAGTTCTTCACCCAGGAGGGCAGCATGAAATACGGGCCGTTCACTGAATATTACGGCCTGACCTTCAAGGACGCGGTCTCCGTGGACGTCAGTCTGAAATATGCCGCCATAGAGAACGGCAGCTTTGAGGTCACAGAGGTCTACGCCACGGACGGCCTCAACCGGCAGGCTGATCTTGTAATACTGGAGGACGATCTATCCTTTTTCCCGGAATATAACGGCGCCTTCCTCATCCGAGAGGACACCCTGACCCGCTTTTCCGATGCGCCGCTGGAGGACATTCTGAACGAGCTGGCCGGTTTGATCTCCAACGATGATATGATGGATATGACCTATCAGACGGACGTTCTGGGCCGCAGCGCTGACGACGTCGCCCGGGAATTTCTGGTCGAGCGCGGCCTCCTTGCGGAATGACGCGCCGACCCGCTCTGAAAAAATAATGGCCGCTTCGCTGTAAATTCCGGCCCCGGCGCCGCTTATCAGAGGAATATCCCCGTTTTTCTCAATTTTGCAGTAGAAATTTGCAAATACCTGTGGTATTATTATCTGGCAAAAAATATAGATACTGACCGGAAAGCATGCCTTCCGGTCAGTCCCGCGCCCTGTTTACAGAGCGGGAATATTATTTTCGAAAACGCACATACCTATTGCTGAGACCATGCTTCCGGCATAGAGAACGTGCGGGGAGGGGATATTATGGAGTCTGTGCTGACACCAAACGAAAACAAAAAGCTGCGGATAGAGACAAGCTTCGGGGCTTATGACCGGGGGGCCATCCAGACGCATTTCGTCCAGATCGGAGAGGACTACTGCGATCTGGTGCGCCAGTATGTGTTGCCCGTATATCAGGAGGGGGACATCCTCTCTGTGGCAGAGAAGATCATCTCCCTGTGCCAGAAGAATATCATCTATAAAAAGGACATGAAGCTGACCTGGCTGGCAAAATTCCTGTCCAAATTCGCCTCCCACAGTCCCTATGGAATCGGTGTGGACAACCCCTGGAAGATGCAGTTCGCCATCGATCACTGCGGAGCGCCCAAGATCATATGGGCCTCCATCGCCGGGGGCGTGGGCAAGCTGTTCGGCAAGAAGGGCGTGTTCTATAAGATCGCCGGGCCGGAGGTGGCGGGGCTGGATGGATTTTACACCGCCTCCTTCCAGGAATACGGGGATTTCTGCATGATGCTGCCCAAGGAGCCCCAGGAGGTCTGCCGCCGCATCAAGGAGGAGACCGGCGTCACCTGCATGCTGGTGGATGCCAACGACTTCGAGCGGGACATTCTTGGAAAGAGCCCTGACCTGACCCTGTCGGACGGGCAGTGCGCCGAGCTGATACAGGACAATCCCTCCGGAAACTCCACCCAGCTCACGCCCTTCGTTCTCATCCGCAAGGCAGCGGAATAAAAAAGCATACTCAGCAAAATACCCGCGCCGGAGAAGCGTTTCAGCTTCTTCGACGCGGGTATTTATCATGCTTTTTATATGGCCGCGATGACCACTTTTCCGTCCTGGGCGGCCACGGAGATAGCACTGACCTGACCGCGGCGCTTGTCGATGATCTCGGCGGCGATGGCATCCTCGATATCCTTCTGAATCTGGCGGCGCAGGTTTCTGGCTCCGTAGGTAACGGAGTAGCTTTTCTCCACCAGATAGGTGATAACAGAGTCGTCCCATGTGAAGTCGATCTTCCGCTCGGTCATCACATCCCGCAGCTCCCGGAGAATCAGATCCGCGATGCCCCGGAAGGTCTCCTCCGAAAGGGGGTTGAAGTAGACGATCTCATCCACCCGGTTGATGAACTCCGGCCGGAGGAACTCCTGAAGCGCCTTCATGGCCTTATCCTTGCCCATATCGCTGAGGGTCTGGCCGAAGCCCAGACCGCCCACCCGCCGCTCGGACCCAGCGTTGGTGGTCATGATGATAATGGTATTTTCAAAATTCACCGTCCGGCCCTGGGCATCGGTGATACGGCCGTCGTCCAGAATCTGCAGAAGGATATTCATCACATCGGGATGGGCCTTTTCGATCTCATCGAAAAGCACCACCGAATAGGGGCGGCGGCGTATCTTTTCCGTCAACTGGCCGGCCTCGTCATAGCCCACATAGCCCGGCGGGGAGCCAATGATCCGGGAGACGGAGAATTTTTCCATAAACTCCGACATATCCAGCCGGATAAGGCTCTCCGGGGCGGAGAACAAATCCATGGCCAGCTGCTTCGCCAGCTCGGTCTTGCCCACGCCGGTGCTGCCCACAAAGATGAAGCTGCACGGCTTGCGCTTGGCCTGAAGCCCCACCCGGCTGCGCTTGATGGCAGCGCAGACAGCCTCCACCGCCTCATCCTGGCCAATGATATGGCTTTTCAGCCGCTGGTCAAGGCCGGCCAGGCGGTCAAATTCATCCTCCGTGATGTTGGTGGTGGGGATCTTCGTCCACAGCTCAATGATACGGGCCAGATTCGCCGCCGTCAGGGCGGGACGGCCCTTGGCCCGGAGAATGGTGAGCTCATCGGTGATTTGCATCTGACGGCTGCGTATCTGGGCCAGACGCTCAAAATTATCGGTCTCCGCTGTCAGGAGCAGCTCCTGCTCCTTGTCAAGGTCGGCGGTTTCCTTCTCCAGCTCCAGACGGCGGGCGCTGTCCGGGTTTTTCAGGTCCACATCGGAGCAGGCCTCGTCCAGCAGGTCGATGGCCTTATCGGGCAGGTAGCGGTCGGTGATGTATCGCTCGGAGAGGGTCACAGCCAGCTGGCACATCTCGTCGGAGATGGTCACGTCGTGAAAATCCTCATAATAGTGGCGGATGCCCTTGAGGATCTCCACGCTGTCCGGGATGGACGGCTCCGACACGGTGACGGGCTGGAGCCGCCGCTCCAGAGCGGCATCCTTCTCGATATATTTCCGGTATTCCGCAAAGGTGGTGGCGCCGATGACCTGTATCTCCCCCCGGGAGAGGGCGGGCTTGAGGATATTGGCGGCGTTCATGCTGCCCTCCGCATCTCCGGCCCCCACGATGTTATGCACCTCGTCAATGACCAGAATGATGTTCCCCTGGCGACGGACCTCATCGATCAGGCCCTTCATCCGGCTCTCGAACTGGCCCCGGAACTGGGTGCCGGCCACCAGGGCGGTCAGATCCAGCAGATAGACCTCCTTGTTCTGGAGCTTATAAGGCACCTGGCCCATGGCGATGCGCTGGGCGAGCCCCTCCGCAATGGCGGTCTTGCCCACGCCCGGCTCGCCGATCAGGCAGGGATTGTTCTTCTGCCGCCGGTTCAGAATCTGGATGACCCGCTCCAGCTCCTCCTGGCGGCCGATCATCTGGTCCATTTTTCCCTCCCGGGCCTGCTGGGTCAGGGAGATGCAGTAGTTTTCCAGAAACTTCTTTTTTCCGCCGCCGCGCCGTTCCTGGCCCGGGGCGGCGCTGCCGGGACCGGGGCCGGGAGAGGAAGCCGCAGGGGGCTGGCTCCCATCGGAGTTGGAGGCGCCGCTGTTCTGTCCCTGAGGTCCGCCGAACAGGCGGTTCAGGAAGGGGAAGGTAGCGGTCTTACCCTGGTCGTCGTCCTCCTCGTCATTATCGGAGGCCGGCTCGATGCCCATAAGACTCTCCAGTCCCTCCGGGCTGCCAAGGGCATTGGACATCTCTCCGGCCAGGTTATCCAGCTCCTCATCGGACAGACCCATTTTGGCGATGATATCGTCCACCGGCTTTATGTGCAGCTCCCGGGCACAGGACAGGCAAAGCCCCTCGTTATGGGATTGGTTGTTTTCGATCTTCGTAATGAATACCACCGCCATATTCTTATGGCAGCGCGCGCAAAGGGTAGGTTGCATGGATGTCTCCTTACGGTTATACCGTTCTTAAAAGCTCTTTTTTGTCTGCCTTCAAATCAGAAGGTTATATAATTTGACAGCATATTCTTGTCCAGCAGATAGGACGCCACCTTGGCGGTGCGAAGGGTCTCCTCCGGGATGAGCAGCCCCGCAAACTGCAGCGCCCAGACGATGATGGCGCAGAGCAGCAGTCCCGTGAAGATGCCGATGCCAAGACCGACCACATCGTTCACGATGCCCACATAGGGCAGACGGAAGCTGAGATTCGGGATATTGACAAGGACGGTCAGCAGCGCATAAATGATGATGAAAAACAGCAGGAATCCACCATACCAGGTGACGGCCTGACACAGGATAGTGATGACGGAGGAGGAGATGGTAGCATCGTTTTCGTCCATATACTCCACCGCTCTGGCACCCAGATCCTCGGCAATGGCGTCATAAAAGCCCAGGCTCTTATAGGTCTGGACGGCCACCGTCTCCTCGATGCCCGGGTTCTGCTCCAGCAGATCGGACAGAGAATAATCGACAACATAGTTTTCGTTCTCGTCCATTTCATAGCCCAGCAGCTCATAGGTGGTGTTCTCCACCTGATTTTCCATATAACCGCTGATGAAGGGCTTCAGCACCGGGATTACCTCATAGGAGAAGGTATCGCTGAGAAGCTGGCCGCCATACAGGGATAGTATGATCACCAGCACCCCGACGATTCCCATGATGATGCCCTTTTTGAATCCCTGCCAGGCACAGACGACGATGATGACCACCAGGATAAGGTTGATGATAGTAGCCAGAGCCATAAGACATACCTCGTTATCAGTAACAATTTGGATGGACGCCCCCAGCGGGCGCGTGTGGATATCAGAAACTGTATACCTCCGCATAATTGGAGGCGGCCAGAACGGCCTCTCCCCTGGAGCGGAGCATGGCGTATTTAAAGCCGGTCAAACCGGTGAGACGGCCCTTCTCCTCCAGGGAATCGCTGTATAGAATGGCGCTGTCGGATACGAGCACCAGTATCTCCGAATCCGATGCGTTCAGGCAGATAATGCCGCTTTGCAGCTCCGCCTGTCCCTGCTCCCGGCCGGATGCATCCAGCGACACGAGGACAGAGGAGGTTCCCGCCCGGTAGGGGCTGAGAGCCAGGGTCAGAAAGCCGTCCCCAAAGGCATAGCCCGTCAGGTATTGGCCGCCGTAATCATATGTATTCTGCCACTGACCGTTCCCGTCAAAGTAAATGACCTGCTCCGCGCTGATGGCACAGAGCCGGTTGGAGGAGAACCAGTGTACATCCAGCAGGATGGTGTCCGACACGGAAAAGGCCGCCTGCTGCTCCGACTGGGAGAGATCGAACAGCCGCACCTCGCTGCCGCTGGAGGTGTAGGACAGCACGGCCAGATCTTTGCCGTCCGGAGATACCAGGCCGCTCATGACCCAGGCCGAGGAGGAATACCACTGGTATACCAGCTCCAAAGATGGATCATATACCTCCACCAGCGCCCGGTAGCCGGTGTATTCTGTCGTCACGGTCACATAGCCGCTCTCCGACACGGTCAGAGAGATGATGGTGTCCGCCGGGGTCATAGTCTGGATGCTTCCGTTCAGGTCCACCACCGTGATCGACGTTCCGCCCAGGTCATAGAATACCGCAAAGCTGTCGCAGACAGCGATGGCCGGGGAGTCCATGGGCGTGACCGTGCTGGCCACGGTATTTCCCTCCCCGTCCAGCAGCTCGATCCCGGTGGAGGTGGCCACAGCCAGCCCGTCTCCTACGGCGGCAAATACCTGCCCGGAGCCGGCATCGAAAATATATTCCTCCTCCGCCACGGCCTCCGTGGAGACAGACAGGGTCAGATCGTCCGTATTGAAGCTGCTTTCATTTAACCATATGATGATGCAGGCGGCAAACAGAAGCAAAGCTGCGCCCAGCGCGATCAGCGCGCCCCGGATATCCCGCCTGGAAAGCTTTTCCGCAGCAGGGGCTCCCGTCTCAGAGGGGGGAGTCTTTTTCTTTTCCGGCCCCTTTTTCCTTTTGGGCTCCTCCGGCGGCGTCTCCGGCATGTTATTGACTTTTTTCAGATGCTTGTTTGCCATAGAACGCCCCTCTGGTATTGGTGACTATATATTTTATCATATCCCGTCAAGGTTTGTCTATTGCTTTTCGAGAATCATACCAAAAACAGTTCCAAAACCAGCACCGTCAGACAGCAGGCAACAGCCACCAGGAACAGGCTCTTACCCCGCCAGGCCAGAATCATGCCAACGACCAGCGCCGCCAGCCCCGCCCAGGGAGAGGTGGTAGCATCCATGATGGCAGGAAAGGTCATCACCGCCAGGGTCACATAGGGAACATAGTATAAAAATGAGCGGACGACCGTATTTTTGATCTCCCGGCGTATCAGCACCAGGGGCAGCACCCGGACGGCATAGGTCACGGCGGCCATGACCAGGATATATATCCATACGTTACCCTTCATGACCTTCCGCCTCCTTATCATCCTTCACCGGGAACAGCAGCGCCGCCGCCAGAGATATAAGGACGGTCAGCACGATGGTCTTCACCCCGGAGGATATGCCGGCCAGCAGCTCCATCCGGCTTGCCAGGTAGCTCAGCAGAAAGCTGACGGTGACCAGCGCCGCCACGATACGGCTCTCCCTGGCCTTTGGAATGATGACAGCCAGGAACATTCCGAACAGTCCTACGCTGAGGGCGCTTACGATGCGGGCAGGGAGAAACTCCCCCATCAGCACACCGAAAAAGGTACCAAGGCTCCACCCGGCGGTGGCGATCAGGGTAGACCCGTAGGAATAACGGGGGTCGAGCCGCCCCGGCACGCCGATGGCAAGGCCGAACAGCTCATCCGTAATACCTTGAGCAACGAAAAACCGGTGGAAAAAGCGGGCATCCGGGTCCAGCTTCTGGCTGACGGAGCAGCTCATCAGCATATAGCGGGCGTTGGCCACCAGGGTCATCACCGCCACCTCCCAATAGCCGCCTCCGGCGGCGATGATGGAGAAGGCCGCAAACTGCCCGGCGGAGGTCAGGTTCGTCATGCTGGCGATCATGGCTTGAAAGGCCGTGAAGCCCGCCCGCTTCGCGGTGATGCCGATGGTAAGCGCCACAGCGAAATAGCCCAGTCCCACCGGGATACCGTCCCGCAGTCCCCGGCCGAACCAGCCCCTTGTCTTTTCCATTGCGTCTATGGCCTCCATTCCTCACCGCAGCACGCCGCATCCATCATCTCCCCCACCGGCCCGTCGTACCAAAGCCTGTTCATCGCCAGACCCTGAGGCGGCATGGTGGGTCCGGTCAGACGGCGGTTGCCCTTTTCCAGCAGGGCCGGGATATCCTCCGGCTCCAGCTTGCCGTAGGAGGCATAGACCAGCGTACCCACGATAGCCCGCACCATGTTATATAAAAATCCGTTGGCGCAGACCGCCACGGTGATGATATCGCCCCGGCGGGCCACATCGCACCAGTATATGGTGCGGACGGTAGTCCTCGTCTCCGTCCCCACGCTGCGAACGGCGGCAAAATCATGGGTGCCCACAAAGGCCGACGCCGCCCGGGCCATGCGGTCCGTATCCAGCGGCTGTGGGTAAAAGCAGGCCCGCCGGCTGAGAAAGGGGTCCCGGATGGGACTGTTGTGGATAGTGTATACATACTCCTTTTTGATGCAGGAGCCGATGGCGTTAAAATCCTCCGAGGCCTCCACGGCGGCAGATACGGCAATATCCCCCGGCAGGCGGCTGTTCAGCGCCAGGGGGATGCGATCAGCGGGGATAGGGCAGTCTGTGCGGAAATTGGCGCAGTAGCGCAATGCGTGGACCCCGGCGTCCGTCCGGCCGCAGCCGGTGACATGGGCGGAATGCTTGCATATTTTTGCCACGGCCTGCTCCACCGTCTGCTGGACGGTGATATCCCTGGCCTGGGTCTGCCAGCCGTGATAGCCCGTCCCGTCATAGGACAGGCACAAAGCGATATTTCTCATATGCCAAACCTCCGCAACAGCAGCACACCGGCCACCAGCGCAGCCCCCAGCAAAAGCGCGGCCCCGTCTCCCCGCTTCATGCGAAGCTGCTTCATTCTGGTGCGCCCTTCTCCCCCATTGTAGCACCGGCATTCCATGGCCAGGGCCAGCTCGTCCGCCCGCCGGAAGGCAGATACGAAAAGAGGTATCAGCAGGGGCAGCAGCGCCTTCGCCCGCTCCACCAGGGAGCCGGTCTCCAGATCGGCCCCGCGGGCCTTCTGCGCGGACATGATACGGTCGGTCTCCTCGATCAGCGTGGGGATAAACCGCAGGGCGATGGACATCATCAGGCTCAGCTCATATACCGGCACATGGAGCTTTTTCAGGGGGTTCAGCAGCCGTTCCAGTCCGTCTGTAATGGACAGAGGCGAGGTCGTATAGGTCAGCATGAAGGTGCCGGACACCAGCAGCATCACCCGCACTACCATGACTATGGCGTTTTTCAATCCCGTATAGGTGATTTTGATGAACCGCCACTGGATAAGGTAATCCTCTCCGCTGGTAAAAAAGAGATTGATCACCGCTGTGAAAATGATAAGAAACAGCAGAGGCTTCAGGCCCTTGAACAACGCCTTCGGCTTAATGTGACTGATACCGGCTGCGGCAGCCAGCCACAGCGCCACCAGCATATAGCCTCCCACGGAGCCTGCCATGAACAGGGCGGCGATGTATACGACGGTCAAAATCAGCTTTGTCCGGGGGTCCAGGCAGTGGACAGGCGTATCGTCCGGAAAATACTGGCCGAGGGTGATATCCTTCAGCATGGCCGCCCCTCCTTCCCCCGCAGGGTCAGGATGGCCTCCCGGAGCCTGTCCGTGGTGTAGATGTCCTCCGGCAGGGCAGCGCCCTTCCGGCGCAAGAGCATGGCGATGCGGGCAGCGCCCGGCAGATCAAGGCCCATAGCCTGAAGCCGGTCTCCCTGGGAGAATATCTCCGCCGGTCCCCCGTCCATGACGATGCGGCCCCCGTCCATGACCAGAAGCCTCTCGCAGCAGCCGGCGGCGATGTCCATGTCATGGGTCACCAGCAGGATGGTGGCGTTCCGGGCCTTTTTCCAGGCCAGCAGCCGTTCCAGCAGATCGGCCCGCCCGGCGGGATCGAGCCCGGCGGTGGGCTCATCCAGCACCAGCAGCTCCGGCTCCATGGCCAGCACCCCGGCAATGGCCGCCCGCCGCTTCTGTCCTCCGGAGATCTCCAGGGGAGACTGGGAAAATGTATCTTCCCCCAGTCCCACAAATGCAGCAGCCTCCCGCACCCGGCGGTCTATCTCCTCCGGTGGGAGCTTCTGGTTTTTAGGGCCGAAGGCGATATCGTCAAAGACGTTCTCCTCAAAAAGCTGATACTCCGGGTACTGGAACACCAGCCCTACCCGGAACCGGGCGGCGCGCATGGCCTCCTTGGAGGCATAGATATCCTGCCCGTCCAGAAGGACGGCCCCCTCCGTGGGCTTCAGCAGGGCGTTCATATGCTGTATCAGCGTACTCTTGCCGCTGCCGGTATGGCCCAGCAGTCCCACGGTCTGTCCCTGACAAATCGTCAGATCGATGTGATCGACAGCCGCCTTTTCAAAGGGCGTGCCCTGGCTGTATATATGGGTCAGGCCCCGTAATTCCATCAGCGGCATAGTCCCTCCCATATGATCGAGGCGCACTCCTCGTCTGTCAGCCCATCCATCGGAAGCTCCATCCCGGCGGCGTTCAGGCTCTCTATCAGCTCTGTCCCGTCCGGCACCGCCAGAGAAAGGCTTCTGAGCCGTTCCGCCTGGGGAAATATCTCCCTGGGCGTGCCGTCCATAACAAGGCGGCCTGCCGCCAGCACGATAATCCGGTCAGCCCGGGCGGCCTCCTCCATGTGATGGGTAATCAGCACCACGGTGATGCCCCGGTCCCGGCACAGCGCCTCCACCGCATCCATAACCTCCCGGCGGCCCCGGGGGTCCAGCATGGCGGTAGGCTCATCCAGCACCAGCACCTCCGGCTCCATAGCCAGGATACCGGCGATGGCAACCCGCTGCTTCTGTCCCCCGGAGAGCAGATGGGGCGCGTGCATACGCAGCTCATACATCCCCACCTGACGGAGGGCGCTGTCCACCCGGCGGCGTATCTCCTCCGACGGGACACCCAGGTTCTCCGGGGCAAAGGCCACGTCGTCCTCCACCACGTTCGCCACGATCTGGTTGTCCGGATTCTGGAACACCATTCCCACCCGGCGGCGGATACCCAGGAGGTCGTCCTCATTGGCCGTGTCCAGTCCGTCCACCAACACCTGTCCGGCGGTGGGGACGAGGATGGCGTTCAAATGCTTTGCCAGGGTGGACTTTCCGCTGCCGTTGGCCCCCAGCACCGCCACAAAGCTCCCCTGTTCGATGGTCAGGTCGATGTCCGACAGGGCCGGGGCCGCCGTCTCCGGATAAGAGAAGGACAGGCCCCGTATTTGAATCACAGGCTCCATGCTGTATATTACCTCGCAAGAATTCGGAAAGGGCCGTATTCCGAAACGTCCCAATAAACCGGAAAATTTGATGAAATTTAATATTCCCACCGGCAGCTCGCCCCGCAGGGAAGCACAAGACCGGACGCTGTGGCCCGCAGGCCCAGCTCCTGAGCGTCGCTGCGGCCGGCGGCGTATTTTTTTGTGAAAAGGCTTTCGGATATATAGGCCAGCACCGAGGGAGACAGGCCCGTGGTATAGGAGTTTATCAGAACAAACAAGGGCTCGTCGCTCAGAAGCTGGCTCACGGTCTGGCACAGAGGCCAGAGATTGTCCTCCAGCCGCCACACCTCGCCCCCCGGCCCACGGCCATAGGAGGGCGGGTCCATGATGATAGCGTCGTATACATGGCCCCGGCGAATCTCCCGCTGGCAGAACTTCACGCAGTCGTCCACAATCCAGCGGACGCTTCTGTCCGCCACACCGCAGAGTGCGGCGTTCTCCCTGGCCCACTGCACCATGCCCTTGGCAGCGTCCACATGGCACACGCTGGCCCCGGCCCGGAGGCAGGCACAGGTGGCGGCCCCCGTATAGGCAAACAGGTTCAGCACCCGGATGGGCCGGCCTGCGGCGCGTATCCTTTCCATAGCCCAGTCCCAGTTGGACGCCTGCTCCGGAAACAGGCCGGTGTGCTTAAAGCTCATGGGCTTCACCTGAAAGGTCAGGGGTCCGTAGGCGATCCTCCAGCTCTGGGGCAGGCGGTTTTTCTCCCACGCGCCGCCCCCGGCGGAGCTGCGGCGATAGACAGCCTCCGGCGTTTTCCACCGGGGGTCCCGCCGGTCCGTAGCCCAGATGGCCTGGGGATCGGGTCGCAGAAGGATATGACTGCCCCACCGCTCCAGCTTCTCGCCTCCCGAGGCGTCGATCAGCTCATAGTCCTTCCATTTATCAGATATCCACATAATAATACCATCATAAAATCAATTTCGTGTCAATGCGTTAGTTCATATAATAGGCCGCCACCACGCTGGAGACCAGGATGCCGTCCACCTCGCCGTTTTTCAGGGCCTGGAAAAGCCCGTCCGTATCGGTCTGATAGACCACGGCCCCCAGGCTGCTCATAAAGCTCGCATCCTGCTGCAGGACGGATATATCGGCCACCGTCACGCCCAGCGTCTTGTTCCGCAGGCCGGATTTCCGATGGATGCGGGTGCTGGTGCTGGTGACGAGCACATACTGGCTTGTCAGATAGGCGGGAGAGTAGTCGAAGCCGGAGGTCTGATTCGCGCCGGAAACGCCCATGGCCATATCGATATTCCCGGAATTCAGCTCTATGTCCGCATCGGCGATATTGATAGGATACAGGTCCATGCTCCAGCCAAGATAACCGCATATATAGCTGGCAAGCTCCACGTCAAAGCCGCTGTAGCCATCCCCGGAGGCGTAGCTCATGGGCATATTGGTGATATCGATGCCCACAATGATGGTGCGCTCCGGCACAGTATCCCACAGCTCGTCCATAGCCCCGGACTGGCCCCGGATGGCGATCAGGTTTTCCCCAAACCAGCTGTTGGAAAGGGAACGGAGAGACCCGCTGGCCGCCAGCTCATACAGGGCAGCGGTAACGTAGTCCGCGATCTGATCTCCCTCCCGAAAGCCGATAACATAGCTGCCCTCGGCAGTAAAGGAGTCGATCACCCTGTAGCCGTTGCCGCTGTCGCCGCCGGAGCAGGCCGCAAGACCCAGCAGCAGCGCCAAACACAGAAGCAGACACAGGATTCGGACAGATCGCAGCATGAGAGACCTCCTCGTAAAATAAAATCCATGCGGCAGGCACGGATTTTATAGTATCATGATGTATGGTATGAAATCAAGTGCTTATATCTTAAAGTTTCCGCAAATCTCCCGCTCACTGGTTATAGCTGTCCAGGAACCGGCGGGTGCGCTCCTGGGTGGGAGCGCTGATGACCTGCTCAGGGGGGCCCTCCTCCACGATGCGGCCATCATCCATGAAAATAACCTGGCTCGCCACGTCCCGGGCGAAGGCGATCTCATGGGTCACGATGATCATAGTGGTCTTCCGCTCCGCCAGTTCCCGGATGACCCGCAAAACCTCCTGGGTAAGCTCCGGGTCCAGAGCGCTGGTGGGCTCGTCAAAGCAGAGGATGTCCGGCTGAAGCGCCAGCGCCCGGGCGATAGCCACCCGCTGCTGCTGGCCGCCGGAGAGCTGATGGGGATAATTGCTCATACGGTCGGCAAGACCCATCTGCTCCAGAAGCTGACGGGCCTCCGCCTCGATCTGCCGGTGCAGCTCCTTTTTCCGGCTTTTATAGTCCGGCAGCTCCTTTGCCAGAAGCTCCCGCGCCAGCATGACGTTTCCAAGGGCCGTATACTGGGGGAACAGATTGAAGGACTGGAACACCAGGCCAAAATGGAGCCGTTTTTTCCGTATTTCCGCCTCCCGCCGGGTATCCGGCTGGTCTCCGCTGAACAGAAGCTCACCGTTCACGGTGATGGAGCCGCTGTCCGGATGCTCCAGGAAATTCAGGCAGCGGAGCAGGGTGGTCTTGCCGGAGCCGGAGGACCCGATGATGGACAGGATCTCGCCCTTTTCCAGGGAGAAGCTGATGCCCTTGAGAATCTCGGTTTTATCGAAGGATTTTCGGATGTCCTTTACTTCAAGAATCGCCATAGCTGCCTCCTTACCGGAAATAGTCCAGCCGCTTTTCCAGCCGGCCGAGCAGGACGGTCAGCACTCCTGTGAACAGGAGATAGTATACCGCCGTGAAAAACAGGGGCCAAATCACGCCCGAAATCCCCTGGGAGCCCTTCAAAAATGCCTGACCGGCCCAGATGATCTCCTGCAATGCGATGATACGGGCCAGAGACGTATCCTTCACCAGGGTGATAATCTCATTGGACATAGGGGGCACGATACGCTTGACAACCTGCAGCAGGGTGACCCGGCAGAAGATCTGCCGTTTGGTCATTCCCAGGACCAGGCCCGCCTCCTGTTGTCCCTTGGGGATGCTCTGGATGCCGCCCCGGTATATCTCCGAAAAATAGCAGGCATAATTGAGGATGAAGGCAATGGATGCGGCCAGAAAACGGCCGGATTCCCCGCTGCCCCAGATGTTGTTGCCCATCACCAGGCCGGGAAAATAATATACGATAAGAAGCTGTATCATCAGAGGCGTGCCCCGGACGATCCATACGATCGTGCGCGTCAGCCAGCTCAGCGGACGAAAACGGGACATGGAGCCGAAGGAAATGACAAGCCCCAGGGGCATGGCCCCCAACAGGGTGACAAAAAACAGCCTGAGTGTTTGAAGAAAGCCTGTGTTCAGCGACTGAACAACGATGGGGAACTGCTCCAGGAACAATTCCATGGACATCCACTCCTTTCCGGTGGTCTGCGGTCATAAGAAATTTTCCCGGCGAGCACGCCGCCGGGAAAATCATAACGGATAGGTCTTTGCGCGGCTTCGATCACTGCGCGATTATAGCGGCCTGAACGCCGTATTTCTCTGCGATCTCCATCATGGTGCCGTCGGCATAGCTCTCAGCGAAGAATTCATTCAGCGCCTCAGCCAGGTCGGAGCCCTTGCGGAAGCCGACACCGTACTGCTCGCCCTCATCCTCATTCAGAGAGATGGTGTAGGTCAGGTCAGCATAGCTGGTACCCTCGCCCACCATGGCGCCGGCCATCAGCGCGTCGATGACAGCGGCGTCGGAGGTGCCGGCAGCGACCTCCATCAGCGCGTCAGCCTGAGAGGTGACAGGAGTGGTGGCGAAGCCGTTGGCCTCAGCCTGGCTCTCGCCGGCGCTGCCGGCCTCCACGGCGAAGGTCAGGTCGGCCATGGATTCCACCGTGTCATACTGATCTGCGACGTCCGCAGGCAGAACCACCACCTGGGTGTTGTTGCAGTAGGCATTGGAGCACTCCATGGAGGAGGTGACCTCATCGGTCAGGGTCATGCCGTTCCATACGCAGTCGATGCTCCCGGCATCCAGCTCAAGGATCTTGTTGTCCCAGTTGATCTCCACGAACTCCACGGTAACGCCCAGGCTCTCGGCAAAGGCGGTGGCCATGTCGGCATCGAAGCCGATCCAGTTGCCGTCCTCGTCCTTGTAGTCCATGGGCTCGAAATCGGTGATGCCCACCACCAGGACGCCCTGGTCCTGGATATAGGCTACCTCGCTCTCCTCCTCGGAGCTGTCATCGGAGCTGGAAGAGGAGCAGGCAGCCAGGGCGAATACCATCATTATTGCCAGCAGCAGAGCCAGCATCTTTTTCATCGTTTTCATATTTGGTTTATCCTCCTTAATGGTTTTTCTGTTTGTCCGCTGAGTATTTTACTACATTACCACACTAAAGTAAAGAGCTTTTTTCCTCCGACTTTACTTTTTTTACATTTTGTTCACCTAAGTTGAACGGGCCGGTATATAATTAGGGTAGATTGAACAACAGGGGCTCCAGCCCCGGTTTTTAAAGCAGCATATATTACATGCACAGGAGGCACGTTGCCATGGGAAAAAAAGCGCTTATCATCGAGGATGACGGCAGTATCGCGGAGCTGCTGCGGCTGTATCTGGAAAAGGACGGCTTCGAGGTGGCCCAGGCCGGGGACGGAGGCCAGGGAACGGAGCTGGCCCAGAGCTTTGAGCCGGATGTGATTCTGCTGGATATCATGCTGCCCGTAAAGGACGGGTGGCAGGTATGCCGCGAGGTGCGCAGCTTCTCCAAGACGCCCATCATCATGCTGACCGCCAAGGGCGAGACGGCGGATAAGGTGGCCGGCCTGGAGATGGGGGCGGACGACTATCTCACCAAGCCCTTTGAGGTAAAAGAGCTGCTGGCCCGGGTACACGCCATAATGCGCCGCACCGCTGAGGACGAGGGAGACAAGCCCAAGCGCCTGAGCTTTGATAAGCTGGTCATCGACCTGGATTCCTATGAGCTGATCGTAGACGGAAAAAAGGTGGACACACCTCCCAAGGAGATGGAGCTGCTGTTCCATCTGGCTTCCTCCCCCAACCGGGTATACACCAGAAATCAGCTACTGGATGAGGTATGGGGCTTCGACTACTTCGGCGATTCCCGGACGGTGGATGTCCACGTCAAGCGGCTGCGGGAGAAGCTGGAGGGCGTATCCGACCAGTGGCGCCTGAAGACCGTCTGGGGCGTGGGCTATAAATTCGAGGTGGGAGCGGCCTGAGGTGAGAAAGAGCGTCTTTTTCAGGAGCTTTCTCGTCACCGCCTGCATGCTCATTATCTGCTTCGTGGCATTCGGGATCATCATGTTCGTCATGGGCCGGTCCGTCATGATGCAGGACAAGGCGGAGTCCCTCTATACGAACGCCGATGAGGTGAAGCGCTTCACGGAGGCGCTCGGGACAGAGACCGAGCTGGATAATCTTGTGCTGCGGATGAATCTGTCCATCATCGCCCAATGCACAGGCAACCATATCCTTCTCTGTGATGAGGACGGCAGCGTGGTCACAAGCTCTGACGAGACCTGGGTGTCCCCCTACATGGGCAGCCAAATCAGCAGCAGCGTTCTGTCCACGCTCCAGGAGGAGGGCGTCTATGTGGGCCTGACCGACCTGGGCGGAGTTTACGACGGACTTCACTATGTAGTGGCAGAAAGCATTGAATCCTATAGCGGGTCCGTGATGGGATATGTGATTGTCAGCTACCCCAGCAGCGGCTTTTTCAGCGCCTGGAGCGGCTTTTTCATGATGTTCATCCTGATCGCCGTGGCAGTGCTGGTGGTGGTGGTGCTCCTTGAATACGCCCACGCCCGGCGTCTGGCCCGTCCCCTGCTGGAGATGTCCGAGGCGGCCCACAACTTCGCTCGGGGAGATTATTCCGCCCGTGTCACCCCCTACCAGCGGGAGGATGAGATCGGTACCCTGACGGAGGCGTTCAACGCCATGGCGGAGAGCCTGGAGAGGAACGAGGCCCGGCGGCAGGAATTCGTGGCCAACATCTCTCATGAGCTGCGCACACCCATGACCTCCATCGCCGGCTTTGCGGACGGTCTGCTGGACGGCACCATTCCCCAGTCGGAGGAGAAAAAATATCTCCAGACCATCTCCTCGGAGACCAAGCGGCTCAGCCGCCTGGTGCGGAGCATGCTGGATGTGTCCCGGCTCCAGGACGGGGGCCAGGTGCGTATGCAGAAATTCGACCTGACGGAAATGGTAGTGCAGACCCTCCTGAACTTCGAGGAGCGTGTGAACGGCAAGGGCATGAACGTGGAGCTGAACGTGCCGGAGGGCACGCTTTCCGTAATGGGAGACCTGGACTCCTTGACGCGAGTGGTGTATAATCTTATCGACAACGCCATAAAATTCGCCGGACAAGGAACAGATCTGGTCATCAGCATCTGGAAGGAGGACGACCGGGCCTATACCCGGGTGCAGGACACCGGAGCCACCATCCCCCAGTCAGAGCTGCCCCTGATCTTCGACCGCTTCCACAAGGCCGATCACTCACGCAGCATGGATAAGGACGGGGTGGGCCTGGGTCTTTATATGGTGCGGCAGATACTGGCCGCCCACGACCAGGACATCTTCGTGACCAGCGAGAACGGCGTTACCGCCTTTACCTTTACCCTCGCTTTAGCAGAATAAAATTATATTACTACTCATTTATATAAAGAACAAAGCATTCATATTTTACAGTTTGTTAATATTTAATTCATATTTTGACGGCCGGTATGTAGTATACTGAATCCGGCCCTAAGGAGGACTTTCAATGCCTGAGCACAGCACACGCCGTCCGGCGGATTGGTACACTTCATCCCCGGAGCAGGCAAACTGGTATAAAGATCCGTCCCATGTGGTCATACCCCAGCCGGCGGAAGCGGGTTGTTCCACACACCAACCTCCCCCCCGCTCCGCTGGTTTTGAGGGGCACAAAGCCAAAAAGCGGCGGAGAACGAAAATTATTTCGCTCTCCGTTTGTGCGTTTCTGGTGTGTGCGGCTCTGGTCGTGGCCCTGTGGCAGATCACCGTCCAGCTGAAAAGCCTTTCCAGCCAGACGACGGAAAGCGCTTCAGCCCCGACCATCGTCATTCCCAACGGTGATGATAGCTCCGGCTCGGACAGCGGCAGCATATATGACGACTATCAGGAATATTTTGAGGCCTATTACTCCACCTCCAGCGAGATCACTATCCCGGCGGCGGAAAACGGGACCGGCGTCACCCTTACCTTGGCAGAGGCCCAGGGTGAGGAGCTGTCCCTTCAGGATATTTACGATCAGGTCAGCCCTGCGGTAGTGGGCATCACCGCCTATATCGAGGGATATGAATACAGCTATGGCACCGGCGTGGTGTTCACCTCCGATGGATACATTATTACTAACACCCATGTGCTGGAGGGCTGCGATGCCGCCGTGGTGAAATTCTCTGACGGGACGGAGTACGACGCCTATCTGGTAGGCTCGGACGACGCCAGCGACATCGCCGTGCTGTATATCGAGGGAGAGGATCTCCCCTATGCGGAGTTCGGCGATTCCGATGCCCTCCGGGTGGGCGATCAGGCCATCGCCATCGGAAACCCTTTGGGAGAGACCTATTCCGGCACCATGACGAACGGCATCATCTCCGCCATCAACCGGAATATCACCTATAACGGTCACACCATGACCCTTCTGCAAACAAACGCCGCCCTGAACGAGGGCAACTCCGGCGGTCCCCTGATAAACGCCTACGGACAGGTCATCGGCATCACCAACATGAAGATCATGTCCACCTATTACTCCACAGTGGAGGGCATCGGCTTTGCCATTCCATCCTCGGTGGTGAAGGAGGTGGCCGACCAGCTGATCGAATACGGCGTGGTCCTGGGAGAGCCCACCATCGGCATCGTGGCCGGCTCCGTCAGCGCCGAGGCCATGGAGCTGTACGGCCTGCCGGAGGGAATATATGTCTCCGAGGTCAGCGAGGGCTCCGACGCCCTGGAAAAGGGCCTGCAGGTGGGCGATGTCATCGTCGCTGTGAACGGCGAGACCGTCACCTCCGTGGCCGATGTAAACCTGATAAAAGAGGGCTACGAGGTAGGCGATACCATCACCCTGACCGTCTATCGGGACGGGGAAACCTTTGATCTGGAAATAGAGCTGGTGGATAAGAGCCAGATAGAGCAAACCGCACCATAAGAACGCAGGGCGGCAGCAAAACGATCGTTTTTTGCTGCCGCCCTTTTCTGCTGCCAGTCCGTCCCCTTCCGGAGGCAGGGAATGTAATGACATAAAGATGCGCCCCGACCGCCTTGAGCGGCCGGGGCGCAAAATGATTTGTCCTTTAACGGAAGGCCGGTATCAGCACTTCTCCCAGATGGTAGCAACGCCCATGCCGCCGCCGATGCAGAGGGTGGCAAGGCCGCGCTTGGCGTCGGGACGCTTGAGCATCTCGTGCACCAGGGTGACGATGATACGGGCGCCGGAAGCGCCGACGGGGTGACCGATGGACAGCGCGCCGCCGTTGACGTTCACCTTGTCCATATCGAAGCCCAGCTCCCGGGCCACAGCGATGGACTGAGCGGCGAAGGCCTCATTGGCCTCGATCAGGTCGATGTCGTCGATGGTCAGGCCGGCCTTGGCCAGCGCGTTGCGGGTAGCGGGGACGGGGCCGGTGCCCATGACCTTGGGATCGACGCCGCCCTGGCCGTAGCTGACCAGCTTCGCCATGGGCTTCAGGCCGTACTTCTCAACAGCCTCAGCACTGGCCAGAATGACGCAGGCCGCGCCGTCGTTGATGCCGGAGGCGTTACCGGCGGTGACGCGCTGCTTGCCGTAATCGGCCTGGGGCTCCTTGCGGGCGTGAGCCTCGAAGGTATCCACGATCTTGTCAGGCGTGTTGTCCTGGCTGACAGGGAAAGCGCCGCGGAGCTTTGCCAGGCTCTCGGCAGTGGTGTCGTTCTTGGGGAACTCGTCCACCTTGAACTCTACCATTTCCTTTTTCTTCTTCACCATAACGGGGACGATCTCATCGTCGAAACGGCCGGAAGCCTGGGCCGCAGCGCACTTCTGCTGGCTGGACAGGGCGAAGGCGTCCAGATCCTCACGGGTGATGCCCCAGATGTCGCAGATGTTCTCAGCGGTGGTGCCCATGTGATAGTTGTTGTAAGCGTCCCACAGGCCGTCGTTGACCATGGTGTCCACCATGGTGGTGTTGAACATACGGGCGCCGCCACGGGCAGAGGGGACAGCGTAAGGAGCCATGGTCATGTTCTCAGCGCCGCCGGCCACAATGATGTCGGCATCGCCGCAGGCGATGGCGCGGGCCGCCTCGATAACGCTCTTCATGCCGGAGCCGCAGACCATGCCCACGGTATAGGCAGGGACGGAGAAGGGCAGGCCGGCCTTGATGCCCACCTGGCGGGCAGGGTTCTGGCCCTGGCCGGCGGTCAGGATGCAGCCGAACATCAGCTCGTCCACGTTCTCCGGGGCCACATTGCCCCGCTTCAGGGCCTCCTTCACGACCACAGCGCCCAGGTCAGAGGCGGGGGTGTTGGACAGGCTGCCCTGGAATTTTCCCACTGCCGTACGGCAGCAGGAAACCAAATAAATATCTTTCATCGGGGGATCCTCCTTTAATATCGTGCTCCCCGCAGGGAGCGTAATGTAAGAGCATACGAATGCTATTTTTCAGTATAGTACACCTTTAATTAAAAATCAAGACCTTCCTCCGCCCACCGGCAAAAAGTCCGACGCATATATTACGAATTTTTAACGATTCCAATTGACAGATTATTAATGAAGTGATACACTGTTAATGAATCTACGCCTGCTGGCGCAGAAATACTTGTGAAGGGACTTACATCAGTATGAAAAAAGCAGCAAGAGTGCTGGCGCTTTTCATAGTCCTGTGCATGGCACTGACGATGACTGCGCTGGCAGACGACTTTGAAACGACCGTCAATGTAGACGGCACCGACATAGTCGTTACAGGCGATGTGGACGCCAACGGCAGCATTACCCTGGCGACCATCAACGGCATGGACGCCTCCGAATTCCCGGAGGACGACGAAATCACCCAGGCCATCATTGCGGCAGCCCTGGAAAACGTCTATGATGCGGATGCGGCCCGGGCGGAGACCTTCGGCATCGGCGGCAGCGACAGCGACAGCGCTTCCGGCGAAAGCTCCGGGGAGGTTTACGACATCTACATAGACGAGAGCGCCTCCTATGATGTCTACACCTTCGATGGCAGCACCTACGGCGCTACGGAGGGCAACCTGACCGTCACCGTGGGCGGCGTGGAGGTTGACCCCGCCGACCTGGAGGGTGAGTATGAGGACGTGGTCTTCACCGTCACCGCCCAGATCCCCGCCTTTGTGGACGACATCGAGGAGAACTACCGCACCGCCCTGTATGTGGACGCAGACGGCGTCAATGAGGATCTCTCTGTCACCGCCGCCATCATTGAAGGCGAGTATGACGACGAGGGCGCCTCCGGCCTTTACATCAACTCCCAGAACGATTTGTTCAACGGCGTCACAGTAGTCTCCGGGGAGTACACTATCGACGGCCTGACCATGATCGCCGAGGGCAACGGCGAGGACGACTTCGCCGGCTACGGCGTGGGCATCGCCGTGGGCGGCGACGCACGGGTCACCCTGAACAACTATGTGTACCTGGCCCACGGCGTCATCCGCTACGGTATGTTCATCGGCGGCGACGATTTGGATAATCCCCCTGAGCTGACCGTGAACGACGGCATCATCCTCACCGGCAACCCGGAGGACGAGGACGGCAACTATATGTATGAGTCCAACTCCAACATGAGCATGTCCTCCAGCCCCTGGATGCTGGGCATCATCGCCACCCCGGAGGTTCGCACCCAGCTCATCGCCTCCACCGGCATTTCCAACTATAACAACTGCGTTATCGTCTCCTCCGGCTGGGGTATTGTCTCCTCCGACGCGGTGGACAGCCCCGCCGAGTGGGGTGAATACACTGTCCAGATGAATCTGACCGACTGCATCCTGGACTTCACCGGCTACAGCGGCTATGTGTCCTACGCCATCGGCGCGACCCATAACACTTTCACGGACTGCATTATCGGCAACGCCATCAACTCCGGCGTGCTGGATGAGGTCATCGAGTCTGTCAAGACCGATTACGACTACGACCTGGAGTATGAATCCACCGTGGAGATCGCCGAGGACGGCCGGGCCTACAACACCACCTATGCCCTGATCGTCGCCAACGAGACCTCCGGCGGCACCTTCGACAATGTCCTCTACACCGGCGAATACGGCGTTATGTATCACAAGACCAACAACGTCCGCTATGTCCCCGGCGACACCGACAATACCTCTGACATTTACACCGACGAGGACTATGCCGGCGGCTACACCCTGATCAAGGATTCCACCTTCTACACCAACGGCGCGGCCATCCTGGTGAAGGCCTGCACCCCCGCTATCTATGTGGAGAACACTGAGTTTATCGCCAACGACGGTGTCATCGTCCAGCTCATGACCTGCGACGACCCCGGCATGGGCAGCGAGTACTTCTCCGAGGTGCTGGATCTGACTGCCGAGGTGGAGGCAGACCCGGACTATGACCCCTATGACTACAACACCAAGGATCTGACCGTCTTCGACTATGCAATCGAGGGCATGATCAACGACGTGCAGATCGAGTTTGCCGGCTGCACCGGCGACACCGCTCTGAACGGCGACTTCTATAACTCCATCTCCGTCTCCACCACCGGCGAGGGCATGACCTGGTGGGGCCAGAGCCTGATTCTCTCCTTCGACAACTGCGAGATCAACGGCGCCATCTCCTCCTCCAGCGCTCTGCACAACGCTTACAGCGGCTATTATGACGCAGAGGGCAACGAGGTGGAGGCTGACTCCATCGACGAGGCCATCGCTGCCGGTGCTGTGGAAGGCCGGATCACCTCCGACAACGCCACCTATCTCGGCAACCTGACCAACTACACCAGCCCCACCGTGAACAACGGCGTTTGGGTCACCCTGACCAACGGCTCCGTCTGGACGCCTGACGACACCTGCTACATCACCCGCCTGTATGTGGATGAGACCTCTGCCATCAACGGCACCGTCACCATCGACGGCGAGGCTGTTGAGCTCGAGGCCGGCGTCACCTACACCGGTGCGATCGTCGTCACCCCCGCCGAGGGCGAGGCTGATGCTTCCGGCGAAGCCACTGCCGAGACCGCTGCTGCCGCCGGCGACACCAGCGAGGAAGCTTACCACGCCTATCTGAAGGAGTATGTGGCCGCCTGCCCCGCCGTCTCCGATGAGCAGTATCTGGAGTTCGAGGCTCTGATCGACGCTTCCGACTACACCACCATGCCCGCCGACATGATGTTCGACGCGACCTGGTGGGGTTATGCCGCCATGACCTATGATGAGTTCGTGGCCGCCGGCGGCGTCTACGAGATCCCCGAATTTGACCCCAGTCTGACCGCAGACTGATCTGACGATAAAGAAAAGGCGGGTCCTCCCGCCTTTTCTAGAAAAACCTCCCCATTTTTCCTAATTTTGGTAAAAATGGGGAGGTTTTTTCTAGGTATTCCTTACTTATCTCTATATTCTGTATTGTCTATACCTTTGTTATTTAAGTTTCTTACCATTATGTCAAGGCATGATTTCCAGAAAAATCTAAATAATTTTGTTTGTCCAAACCATCTAACAAGGGTGGGACTTATTGCATAATAGCATTTAATAAATGTTCTGCCATAACATGTGCCGCTTAGTGTATAATCTCTAAAACGTCTAAGGGTCCACACTTGAGGACAATCGTAAGAACCATAAACACAGGTTGCAATATAACAATTTCCCTCATTATTGTTCTCAACACGTTTACCATCTATCTCTTTTAGCTTTTCTTCTGGCGCCCCCTTCATGAATGCTTCAAGCGTTGTTTTTCGAGATGTTATTGCTTCCGGCAATAATTTTGAACCATATATTTTTAGCCTTTCTACGTCCGCTTCACACATTTCTAAATATGCTTTGGCAAGCAATACCAACTTATTCTGCATATCTTCGTGTTCGTTAATGTATTTTTCATCCACTTTAAGTTTTAACATCAATGCAGACATTGACAGCCTTATATATAAGTTTCTTACTTCGCCATCCCCATTTGCAACACCTTTCATTGCTGAAACACCGATACTCGCTAGTTGTTTAATCTTCGCTACATCCCTGAGATGACTTGTAGCTATAACAACCAATGCAATCGCCCTGTCAATATAATACTCATAAACTTCTGACATTACCTTCTCTGGATCGGCAGCATATTTTATTGCGTTGTCCCCATAGCTAATCGCTTCCGTCACCCGAGGGTTTCCTATAGTTCCAACATATTCGATTGCTCGCATTTTAAGTAGCCAGGCCTCAGACGATTCCGGATCCACTTCTAACACCTTGTTAGCATAATTAACAGCTTCCTTGCCGTTACCTGCGTTAATCGCATTCCTTGCCATTTTTATAAAGTTGTCAATGTTTATAACTGGAGCATTTCCATTAGAACCAGTTGAATTATCACTTGCTACATATATAGCATACCTATTTACCGCCTTTTCAGTAACAAATGCTGTACCACATTCTTGACATATTCCCGCCTCATGGGTGTCTTCTACTTCAATCTTTGCGCCACATTGGGGGCATATTGCTAGTACAATCGCCATAAGAAATTCCTCTCTAGTGCATATTTTCTTTATTGTAACATATTAGTATGATATTTGTCATCTATCTCTGAAATTTCTAAAAATATTTTATTCCAATTGAATACCACTGTTTTTTGCAGTAGTTTGTGCTAACACCGGGAACCCCCTCCACCATCCTTACGTATGGCCCTCTCCTCCTTTTACGGTAGTTTATAGACGGGCAACAGAATTCTAACGGTCATC
The DNA here is from genome assembly GCA_021203045.1 of Oscillospiraceae bacterium. Classification (GTDB taxonomy): domain Bacteria; phylum Bacillota; class Clostridia; order Oscillospirales; family Oscillospiraceae; genus CAJOIG01. Next base: position 49,494 of record JAJQBY010000128.1, read on the forward strand.
TTTGCAAAGTGGACTCGGTAAAATAGAATTGAAATATTTCGCGATGGTGGCTAAAGGAATCTCTCCGCAAGGTACCACAAACGGCGGAGGAATCTCCTCCGCCGTGATGGGATTATTGTATTTTTAGCTCACGATCCGGCGGGCGCTGTAGTAGTGGGAATTATAATAGGTCGCGGACAGGCTGGAAATAACCACCTTGCCGGAGCCGGAGGAGGCATGGATGAACTGGCCGTCTCCGATGTAGATGCCCACATGGCCGATGCCGGTCATGGCGCTGTTATAGAACACGATAATATCGCCGGGCTGAAGATTGTCCCGGGAGACATAGGTGCCGTCGGAATTCTGGGAGCTGGCGGTGCGGGTGATGGAATAGCCGCACTGGCACTGTTTATAGACATAGTACACAAGCCCGGAGCAGTCAAAGCCGGAGGGCGAGGTACCGCCGTATACATAGCTGACGCCCAGGTATTTCTTGGCCTCAGCCACGATAGCCTCTCCCGCGCTGGTCGAAGTGGAGCTGGAGCTGCTGGACAGGCTGGAAGCCGTGCTGCTGGTGTCCGTAGTGACATAGCTGCCGTATACATAGCCGGTAGAGCCGTTATAGCTGATGCGATACCAGTTGCCGGAGTAGCCGGTGATGGTAACGCTTGTCCCGGCGGACAGCACCTGCAGGCTCGCGTAAGAGGTAGAGGGGCCGGTGCGCATATGGACGGCACTCGTCACCGTGGCCGCAGTGTCATCCATCTCTGTGACGGTGAAGCTGCTGGTGCTGGTGCCGGACGAACTGGAGCTTGTACTTGTACTTGCGCTGGTGCTGGTGCTGCCGCTGTCCAGTGTCAGATAAAGGCTGTATACATAACCGGTGGTGCCGTTATAGCTGACCTGATACCAGTCGCCGGAGGTGCCGGTGACCGTCATAGTGGTGCCGCTGTTATATGTCCCCAGGATGGAATAGGAAGTGGAGGGACCAGAACGCATCCGCACATAATTGCCGTTGATGGTGCCTGTCCCCGTGGCGGCTACCGCAAGAGGTGCCTCCTCCGTGGTCGAGGTGGACGTGGATGCAGACGTAGAACTGCTGCCATAGGAAATGGTCATATAGGCGCTGTGCACATAGCCGACAGAGCCGTTATAGCTGACCCTGTACCATTCGCCGGACACGCCGGTGACGGACATGGTCTCCCCGGAATTCACCGTAGCCAGGATGGTATCCGAGGTGGAGGGGCCGGAGCGGACGCGCACGCTGTTGGCGCTGATGGTGCCGGTGCCGAAGGCGGACTCCGCGCTGGTGGAGAAGGAAAGATAATCAGCGCTCATATAGCCCGACTGGCCCTGATACCAGACCTGGTACCAGCCGTCGGAGGAGCCGGTCACCAGCACCACCGTCCCCTTGGAAACACAGGTCACGATGGAGCTGGAGGTGGACGCCTCGCTGCGCATATTCAGGGCGGAGGCCGTTACCGTGGCCGCGCCCTCACTGTCCGCCCGGGCTGTTATGCCCACGGAAAGGAGCAGGCAGATAAAGACTGCCAGGGTGACGAACAGCTTTTGCAGGGTATCTCTGTTCAGATGCTTCATGATTACCGCGTGGCCAGGGCCCGATCCAGCCAGACGGACGCTACGTCCATGGCCGCATACAGACTATCCTTCTCACTCTTTTTTACGACCCGGTCACGGCTTTTCAGGTCAGGGTCCGTCAGCTGAAGCTGCACAGAGACCTTGGTGGCTACGTCCATATCCTTGATCTTTTTGGTGTCCAGGATCTGGAGCATGATGATATACTTGTCGGCCATGCTGCCGAAGTAAATAAGGTTATCCTTCCTGCGGAGAGGATGGCCCTTATATTGCAGCGCTGCCGTTTTATTATCTGGCATGATATGTTACCTCCTGAATCTTTTGTAACTGGATTGTAACATATTGTATCCAGTATGTCAATAGCCGGAAGCAGGAAATAAAAGGAAACCGTCCGCATCTTTCCCCATTTTTCAACAAAAAAACGGGAAAGATACGGGCGTCAGGATCTTGTTTCCAGATTGTAACTTGTTGTAACTCTTTATAGGCGCAACGCTTATCCTATGGCATCCGGCGGCGTGTTTGTGTCTGTGCCGCCGGTATCCACCGGGGTGTCTGTGTCTGTGCCGCCGGTATCCACAGGAGTGTCGGTGACGACTGCCGTGGGCTCCACCGGCGTATCGGTGGCGACTGCCGTGGGCTCCACCGGCGTATCGGTAGCCGTCGGCTCATCGGTCGTCACGGCATCCGGCGGGCTTGCCTCCGGAGTCTCTGTCACCTCCGGGGTCTCCGTGGGCTCCGGGGTCTCCGTGGCCGTGGCGGCGAACAGATTGGTGGTGCTGGTAGAGCCGGTGGGCTCCGGGAAGCTCTTATATTCATAGCCGCTGAGCACCTGGCTCATAATGCTTTTGAATATCTGCGCGGCGGGGTTGCCGGAGAAGTACATCTGGGACGGGGTATCGTAGCCGGTCCAGACGGCGGCCACATAATAGGATGTGATGCCCACGAAATAGCGGTCATAGTCGTCGGAGGTAGTACCGGTCTTGCCGCCCACAGCGGTGGTGCTGAAATAGGCGTCCGTGCCGGTGCCGTAGCTGACGGCGTCCTGGAGCATGAGGGCCATATTCCGGGCGGTATCCACCTTCAGGGCGCTGATGGTCTCCGTATCGTTCTGGAGGACCACCTCGCCGTCGGCGTCGGTCACCATATAATAGCTGCGGCCATAGGTCATGACGCCATCGTTCACGAAGGCGGTGTAGGCCTGAGCCATTTCCAGCACCGTGACGCCATAGGAGAACTGGCCCAGGGCCAGCGGCGCATAGGCATAGTCCGTAAGGGTCTGACCTGTGCTCTCATCATAATAATCCCTGACAAGGCTGGTGAAGCCGAAATGCTCCGTCAGGTAGCTCCAGGAGGCGTCCAGCCCCAGCTTATCCAGCAGCTGGGCGGCCACGGTGTTTTTGGAGTTCACCAGAGCCTGGCGGATGGTGATCAGGCCGCTGTAGGAGTTGCCAGAGTTGGAGGGGTACCAGCTGGTGCCGCTGAGGGTGATATTGGGGGAGTCATTTATATAGTCGTCCGGCGTGACCAGCCCCAGGTCGATGGCCGGGGCATATACGCTCAGAGGCTTGATGGATGAACCGGGCGGTCGTTTGGATTGAGTAGCTCTGTTCAGAGACAGGGTGTATTCCTTCTCACCCGTTCCACCGGAAATGGCCACGATGTCCCCGTTGGAGGGGTCGATGATGACGATGGCGGACTGGAGCTGCTGGCTGGAGCTGCGGTAGCTGGAGGGCAGGTTGTAGACATTTTCATACATATTATCCACGATGTCCTGGATGCGGGTATCGATGCAGGCATAGATATTGTAGCCGCCGTTATACAGCAGCCGGGTGGCCACATCCTCAGACACGCTCTTTTCCTCCATCAGGTCTGCGATGACCTCCCGGATAACCGTGTCCTCATAATAGGAGGTGACCTCCGTGGTGCGGGTATAGGTCTCGTCCTTCTGGAAAACCAGCTCCTCGTTCACCGCTTCGATGTATTCCTCATAGGTGATATAGCCCTGGTCGTACATCTCCCACAGGATCGTTTCCTGCCTGGTCTTATTCGCCTCTCTGGTGCTGTCGCTGATATAGGGGTCGTACATAGAGGGGTTATTGGTAATGCCGATCAGACTGGCGCACTCCGCCAGCGACAGCTCGGACACATCCTTTCCGAAATACATCTGGGCCGCCGTGCCCACGCCGTAACACTGCTCTCCCAGGTATATCTCGTTCAGGTACCAGGTCATGATCTCCTGCTTCGTATATTTCTTCTCAAATTCCAGAGCGCTGAATATCTCCAGCAGCTTTCGCTGGACGGTAACATCGTCATATTCCGTCAGGTTTTTGATGAGCTGCTGGGTGATGGTGGAGCCGCCGAAGGTGTTTTTCATCCCCACGAACATATTGACGAAGGCGCCCACGGTCCGGTACCAGTCCACGCCCTTGTGGGTATAGAACCGGGCATCCTCGATAGCTACCGCGGCGTATTCCAGGTAGGCAGGGATGTCCTCATAATCCACCCAGACGCGGTTCTCATCGGAATAAAGGGTGGTCAGCTCCTGCAGCTCGCCGTTGCTGTCCGTATACCAGATGATACTGGACTGAGCCATAGAGACCTCCTCCAGCGTCACGTCCACGATCTCCTCGGACAGGCAGGTCTTGACATAAAAGGCAAAGATGCAGATCAGCAGTACCGCCGTGGTCATCACCACCAGCAGCACGGTCAGTATCACCCGCAGGCTCAGCCGCAGGACCAGGCCCACTCCCGCGGCGGCGGTGTCCGTCACCGTCTCTGCCGCGCGGCGGCGCTTCCGGGCCTTGCGGGTATTCATCCTTGCCTGCCATTCTTTCAGTTTTTCGTTGAATTTATTCAAAGGCTCATTCCTCCGGGTATGGCGCATTCGGTATGGATTGTTCCTGTGTTATTTGAGCGCGGGGATATCCGGCTGATAACAACAGCCGCCTCATCCCCGTTACAGCGCCGCCCCGCTCCCGGCGGCGCGGTCAGCCATGCGCAAATCATGGATTATGTATTATAACACATTTTCGCCGGGTTGCCTATAGGCGTTTTCCAAAATTAACAATTTGGCCCGGCGCATGACCGCGCCGGCAACGGGGCATACTGCCTCCAAGGAGAGGAAGGATATGAGAGCGCGGATAAAGATCATATTGTGCTTGCTGCTGGCGCTGTTCGCCATAGTCAGTCTTGGGGCCGTGCTGGCCGGATTGGGGCTTCTGCCGGAGGAGGACGTATCCGCCTCCGCGGAGCAGGGCTATCTGCTGCGGGAATGGAACGGCTATGTGGGGGTCTTCTGTCCGCCGGACGCCGAATCACCGGTCATGATCACGGACATCCCGGTAAGGGCCCTGCCGATCAGCGACAGGCTGTCCCTGGCCGGCGGCATCGGCGCGGAGGACTACGGGAGCGTCATCCAGCTGCTGGAGGACTTTGGCTCGTGACAATTTTGGCAGAAGTTTCTGCATCTTCCCTCTTGCAATATTCCGCCGCAGGCGTTACAATATAGGCAATCAAACAGTGTGCGGCACAGGAGGTGGCATATGGACGACGAATTCGGCGCCAGCTATATCACCATCGAGGACGATGAGGGAAACGAGTTCGAGCTGGAGCATCTGGGCACCCTGGAATACGAGGGAGAGGAATATATGGTGTTCCTGCCCGCCGACATGGATGAGGACGACCCGGATTACGGCTTCATCATCCTACAGGTAGTGGAGGAAAACGGCGAGGAGCAGTTCGCCTCCGTAGACGGCGAGGAAAAGCTCCAGAGGGTATATGAATATTATATGGAGACAGTGTTTTCCGACGATGAGGAGGAAGCACCGGCGGACTGAGCGCCCAGAGCGCACAGCATGATAAAAAACCTGCCCTGTTCGAGGTTTCAAGGGCTCGGTTGGACCCACAATTATCAAACGGGACGCCATATACGGATGCGGAGCGCAGGCCTCCCGGCTTCGGCCGGACGTTGGAAGCACAGAAACATCCATGAGGCGACCCACCTGCAATCTGTGCAGGTTGTATATCGGGCCTCCACGGCAGGGCAGGCATTTATATTATAATGATATCCGGGCAGAACAGGGACTAATCCCCTCCGCCTGGATATCGTTTTTTTCTCCTTGCAGCGTGAGATACCCCGCGCCGGAGCATAGCCGAAGGCTATAATATTTTCTTCCGAAAGCGGTTACAATTTGTTTACAAATTATTACGGTTTTATTCATGAAATCGATTTGCGGATGCTGTATTATACACTTGCGAGGGACAAAAGGCGTTGAGAAACGCCGGCAGGACACGCAATCGGGTTTGTGACAATACCAATGTCACTGAGTTTGCTACTTTTCATTTTTTCACTCCTCTCTTCTTTGTTTGCAAGGACGGGCGTCTTCGGACGTCCGTTCTTGTTTTTTATTATCGGCAATAGCCCCGGCCGTCGCCTTGCGCCTCACACATCATATACCATACATCAAAAAATTTTTCCCCTACGACGATTTGCGGTTGGGTTCGCAGGCGAACTGCTCCATTCTTATAAGGAGGGGACCGCCGGATACCACGGGGCTTCCTTAAAAATTTGCAGATGGGAGTGGTCGTATGCGGCGGGGCGTATTGAGCGCGCTTTGCGCGCTGCTGGCAGGACTGGTGATCGCGCGGGCGCTGCTGCCTACGTCTGCCCGAGCCCAGGATATCCAGGCCGCAGGCGCAGACAGCGGGAGCTATAATCTTCTGGAGCTGGAGCTTGCCAGCACGGAAACAGCCGGCAGCGGCATGATCAGGGAGATCACCGATTATTTCCTCTCCTGCACTCCCACAGCTAAGAGCGAATATACCGGCCTGCTGGCCGGAAAAAACCTCATCCTCATCTGCGCGCCGGCATGGGAGCCCACGCTGGACGAAACCGGCACGCCGGGCCTATACCGTCTCTGGTCGGAAGGCGTCCGGCTGGGGGAGGTATACGCGCCCGACTGGTATCAGGAGCTGGACGGGATAGAATTTGCCCTGCTGACCGGCCTGATCCCTACCAGCCTCCACGGACAGACGGCTCTGGCCTGGACGGGGCGGCAGGAGATATATCTCCCCTACGCCCTGCCGGCGGCCCTGGCCGATGCAGGCTATACCTGTCTGGCCTTCGCCGGGGACGACAGCCGCCTGGCTGCCTATCAGGCCCTGGGCTTTGAGACGATCTCCCTTTCCGGCGAAACGGACGCTGCCGCAGCAGCGGCGTCCTGCGCAGAAGCGCAGCCCTTTTTCGCCTACTTCGTCTGGACAGGGCAGGACTGTGAGGCAGACCTGAGCTCCCTGATAGCGGCACTGGGCGTCTATGGTCTCGAGGAGGACACGGTCATATGTCTTCTCACCGGTCAGGAAACGGAGTGCCGGGCCTGCCTGTTCCTGTGGGGGTCGGGACTGGAGGGAAGCCGGGTGGAAACCCCCTGCTCCGAGCTTGACGTGACCCCTACTCTTTTGAATCTGCTGGGCATCGACTACGACTCCCGCTTCCTGTGCGGCCGCGATCTCTTTGCCGCCGTGTCCTCCGCCGGCAGCGCCTCCGCCGCTATGCCTCTGGTCAGCCTTTACGGCAGCGCCTATTCCGACTGGGTGACGGATGCGGGATATTACAGCGCCGCCGGAAACATCTTTTTTCTGTCCGGCGACTGGTTTTTCAGCGATCAGGAGGCGGCCCGCTACGTCCAGCAGGTCCGGCGCATCGTCTATGAGCGCTACGCCTTCTCCCGCAGGGTGCTGGAGTATGATTACTTCCGGGCAGTCTTTCCCGGCTCCGGAGCATAATATCGGAACATATTTTTTATAATAGGTTTGATTTTATCCCCGTACCGGCGTATAATGGAGGAAATTCCCTTGGGAGGTCTGCTCTATGGAAAGACGGCGTGTTATAGCGCTTTTCTGCGTATTGATCATCATCGTGCTGGCACTGGTGCTTTTGCTGACCCATTGCGGCAAATCGGACACTGCGGACGCAGCGTCCACGCCGGAGGCGGAAGCCACCGTCACCCCGGAAGCGTCTGTTACCGTCATCACCCCACCGGCAGAGACAGGCTCGGCCTATACGCCGGAGCCCTCGCCCACCGCTACCC
>JAJQBY010000004.1 GCA_021203045.1 Oscillospiraceae bacterium
CAAGGGCACCGGCGACGGCTACACCCAGGACAACCTGGACGAAAGCGCCAGCTCCGACGTTTCCATTTCCGGCGCCACCGGCGCAAACCTGTATGTCCGCAACACCCTCATCAACGCCCCCGTGCTGGTGCTGACCTTCGACTCTGACGATCCCGGCTCCACCGGCGGCACCACCATCGAGATCGACGACTCTATCGCCCCCAAGGACGAGAGCTTCGACGTGACCAACGCCAACAGCTGGGGTGCTGCCAGCACCATGTGGACAGAGGGCACCGGCTACAACTACAACGCTGCTGTGGAGGCCTATTTCGAGGACTGCAACGGCGAGACCGCCCTGGTTGGCGACATCTACAACTGCCACCAGTTCACCTCCAAGAACCTGATCATCACCCTGGATAACTCCGAGCTGACCGGTATCATCTCCTCCGGCTGGTGCGAGCATGACGTGGACATCATCGACCGCGAGATGGCCTCCACTGATGAGGATTACGTGGGCGAGGACGGCCTGGTATACGGCAACCGTGAGAACCTGGGCGAGGTCACCTGCTACACCTCCGAGACCGTGAACAACGGCGTTATCGTGACCCTCACCAACGGCGCTGTCTGGAACGTCACCGAGACCAGCTATGTCTCCGTCCTGAACGTGGACGAGACCTCTACCGTCAACGGCACCATCACCGTCCTTGACAGCGGCATCATCATGGTCGAGCCTCTGGAGACCGAGGCTGAGGCTGAAGACGCTGTTCCCGCTACCGACGGCACGGAGAACCAGGCCAACACCCTGGAGGGCGACGTCTCCGTCGCTCCCGCGACCGAGGAGGAGTTCGCTGCCTATAAGGAATACCTCACCGAGCATATGACCAACTACGACGGCGAGGGCGACGGCACCGGCTTTGACGACAGCGCCCGCAGCATGGCTCTGAGCGAGCTGTCCAGCGTGGGCTTCGGCGCCGATGTGTATGCCTTCCCCTTTGAGATGTATGTGACCCAGTTCGGCGCTATGGATTATGCCTCCTTCGTGGCCGGCGGCGATGACGCCGCTGCCGCTGCGGACGGCGCTCCCGCCGACTTCGAGGAGTACAAGGACTATCTCCGCGAGCAGCTGGCTGCCGACGGCGGCCCCGATGAGTTCAAGGAAGAACAGTATAACCTCATCGACACTGCCGAGACCACCGACAGCGAAAACTTCGACACCCTGATCGCCTTCGGCATCGCCGTGTCCTATGACAACTGGTCCATCGGTATGCTGGAGACCAGCGGCGCTCCCGTCGGAGACTAAGCCCTGAGACAAAGCAGTAAAAACCCATTGACCTAAACTATCGCCCCCAGCCAACCGGCTGGGGGCGATCTCTGTCTGGTGTGGACTACGGCGTATTTTGGCTAAACATCGTGACCCGGGCCACATGTTAAAGCGACAGGAAGCGTCTTATGATCTACTGGAAATCGTCAAACTGTTATATTGTATCCAGAATGTTCAAGTATGTCTAAAGCCTTTTGATAGTTTTCTTCTTTTAGAAAAACATAATCTGTATTGTAAGTAGACACTACAAAAATCGAAATCTCTTTATCAGCCAGAGCTGTTGAAATCCTGGATAATATTCCAATCAGTGAAAAATCCAGAACACCCTGAATACGAAAACCTTTCCAGCCATCATCACGCTCAATAACATTTGACGGAACATCTGCTGTGAGACATACAAGCGATTTTTCTTCGTCCGTTTTTCCTATAAAACAATATTCTGCCCCTACATTTACAAGTGAAAAATCTTCAACCTTACATATAGTAAAATTTTCATCAAGCAGCTTTAATTCCATACCGTCACCTCATATTCCGATTTGTCGCTCCGCTGACCACGGGGATTGCCGGGTCTCGCTCTACCTATCCTGCGGGCCTCTGAAAACAAGGAAAAGCCCCACGCAGCCAAGGAGTAACCCCACAAGTGAGAAGGGAAAGCCGCTGAAGCTGTGAAGAATAATGGAATTCATCCCCTCCTCCGCACAGCAAAGCAAAATCCCAAAAAGAATCAGCGCCATACCCTTTATCTGCTTTTGCATCAAAGCCGCCTCCCATTCCTTGGTCCATTGCTGCGGCTACTATATCATACCCTACGTTATTTTTCTACCTTGTTTTTCCTGTAATGTGGAAAAAACGGCCCCCTCTATTGAATCCTTCCGCGCCGCTTTCAAATAATTTCAAAAAAATTTTTTCGAAAAAAGAAGGGAAACGGGAGGGGGACGGCGTATATAATAGTAAGAAGCAAAAAAAGAACACAGGAGGCGACGCCTATGCCCAATATCCGCGAGACACGGGAGCAGCTGGAGACGCTTATTATCGGGCCGTACGGGACGCTTTCCGCCAGCAGCCGGGGCCGTCCTGTGGCGGAGCAGGAGGACGAGGTGCGCACCTGCTTCCAGCGGGATGTGGACCGGGTCACCCACTCCAAGGCCTTCCGCCGCCTGCGGCATAAGACCCAGGTGTTTTTGCAGCCGGAGGGCGATCATTACCGCACCCGCCTGACACACACCCTGGAGGTATCCCGCATCGCCCGCACCATCGCCCGGGCCATCGGCCTGAACGAGGACCTGTGCGAGGCCATCTCCCTGGGCCACGACCTGGGCCATACCCCCTTCGGCCACGCGGGAGAGTGGGCCCTGCGGGAGCTGACCGGGGCCTTCAACCACTATGAGCAGAGCCTGCGGGTGGTGGACAAGCTGGAAAAGGACGGCCGGGGCCTGAACCTGTGCCATGAGACCCGTATCGGCATCCTGAACCACACCACCGGCCTGCCGAAGGACACCCTGGAGGCGGACGTGGTGCGACTGGCCGACCATATCGCCTATTTCAACCACGACCTGGACGATGCGGAGCGGGCCGGCATCGTGACGGCGGAGCAGGTCCCCGCCCTGGTGCGGGAGCGCATCGGCACCCGCAACTCCCAGCGCATCAACGCCATGGTGACGGACGCCATCGAAAACAGCGCTGACGGCGTCATCGGCCTGTCTCCGGATATGCAGCGGGCCTATGACGCATTCAACGAATTCATGTACGCCGCCGTATACCGCAATCCCACCGCCAAGGGGGAGGAATCCAAGGTGCAGGGCATCCTGGGCCCCACCCTGGAATACTACATAAAGCATGTGGACAAGCTCCCCCCGGAATATCAGATCATTGCGGAGTCGGAGGGGGCGCTGACCGCCGCCACGGACTACGTCTCCGGCATGACCGACAGCTTCGCCATCGCCACATTTGAGGAGCTGTTTATCCCCGCCAGTTGGAGCGTGAAATAGGTCATCCGCGACGGTGTCGCGGATGAGGGGGGGTGCGGCCCGACCCGCGCACTCGCTACGCTCGCACACTCCCGGGCCGATAGGAATTTTTTCCGACGTACACGCCGCCGGAAAAAATGATTCAATTTTATTTCGCCGCTGCGGCGGCGAAACTCTGCGAGGCTTTCTTGCTGGCCGTGCTTCGCACGGCGACGCTTGTGCCTGAGGGCGCGTTTGGCTCCACGCTGCGCGTGTTCGCTCTATGCTTGGGGCATTGGGTTTTGGACTTTTTACTTGAGAAGGGAGGGGAGCCTGTGCCCCTGTTTTCAGAGGAATTTTTGGAGGAGCTGAGCCAGCGGAACGATATCGTGGACGTGGTGTCCGGATATGTGAACCTTACGAAGCGCAGCGGGGCGAACCAGTTCGGGCTGTGTCCCTTCCATGGAGAGAAAACGCCCTCCTTTTCCGTCAACAGCGAGCGGCAGATATATCACTGCTTCGGCTGCGGCAAGGGCGGCAGCGTCATCAATTTCATCATGGAGATCGAAAACCTCTCCTTTCCCGATGCGGTGCGGTTTCTGGCCAAGCGGGCGGGGATGGAGGTGCCGGAGTCCGGCCATGATGAAAACCGGGGCCGCCGGACCCGTATGCTGGAGCTGAACCGGGACGCCGCCCGATTTTTCCATGAGCAGCTCATGGCCCCCTCCGGGCAGGCGGGACAGGCCTATGTGGCCCAGCGGGGCATCGTTTCCATGGTGAAGCCCTTCGGCCTGGGCTTTGCCCCGGATTCCTGGCAGAGCCTGACGGACGCCATGACCGCCAGGGGCTATACCCGGCAGGAGCTGGTGGAGGCGGGGCTGGCCCGAGTGGGCAAAAGCGGCGGATTATACGACTACTTCCGGAACCGGCTGATGTTCCCGGTCATCGATGTGCGGGGCAGCGTCATCGGCTTTTCCGGCCGGATACTGGGGGACGGGGAGCCGAAATACCTGAACAGCCCGGATACCCTGGTATACAGCAAATCCCACAGCCTTTTCGCCTTGAATCTGGCAAAAAAATCCAAATGCGGATATATTCTGCTGGCAGAGGGCAATATAGACGTGGTGAGCCTGCATCAGGCGGGGTTTGACAGCGCGGTGGCCAGCCTTGGCACCTCCCTGACCGGCGATCAGGCCCGGCTGCTGGCCAGGTATACCAATGAGATCGTCATCGCCTATGACAACGACGCCGCGGGCCGGAAAGCGGCGGACCGGGCCATCGGCATATTGCAGCCGCTGGATATGAAAATCAGGGTCCTGACCCTTCCGAACGCCAAGGACCCGGACGAGTTTATCCAGAAAAACGGTCCCCAGGCCTTCCGGGACGTGATCGAGGGCAGCGGCAACCAGATCGAATACCGGCTGGCCCAAATACAGGAGGGGCTTGACCTCTCCACGGATCAGGGACGGGTGACCTATCTGAAGCAAAGCGCCAGGCTGATCGCCGCCCTGCCCGGAGGCGTGGAGCGGGAGGTATACGGAGCCCGGGCGGCGGAAAAGGCCAATGTCTCCAAGGAAGCCTTTATGGGGGAGGTCAGCCGGATACGGAAGCAAAACGCCTCCGCCGCCAGAAAGCAGCGGGATAAGGAGGCCTCCGCGCCTCTGCGCCATGCCCAGCCCCAGAGCCGGTCCCTGCGGTATGATAACGTCTCCAGCGCCAGAGCGGAGGAGGGGGTCATCAATCTCCTTTGCCGGTTCCCGGAGCAGTTTCCCGGCCTGCCCCTCCGGGAGGAGGACTTCACCTCTCCCGCCCTGGGCCAGCTATACAGCGCCATCACCCGGCGGCTGGGAGAGGGGAAGGCGGTCTCCATGGCCGCTATGGGGGAGCAGTTCTCCCCGGAGGAGATGGCGCTGCTGTCCAGCATCCTCCAGCATGACGAGATAACCGCCGCCGCCAGCGAGCAGGCCATGGCGGATTACATAAAAAGGATACAAAAAGAAAAGGGCCGGACCGCTCCGCCCACAGATCTGCGGGGCTATGCCGAGAAAATGAGACAGACGAAAGGGTATGGTAATAGAGATGGCAAATGAGAAGGAAAAAATAGAGACGCAGGCGCCGGAGGCCGGAGAGGAGCAAGCCGTTCAGGAGAAGCCCGCGCCGAAGAAAAAATCCACCGCTAAGCCCAAGACAGCGGAGGCAGAAGCGGAGCCCGTAGCCCAGGAGGAGAAGCCCGCGCCTAAGAAGAAAACCACTTCCAAGGCGAAGACAGCGGAGGCAGAAGCGGAGCCCGTAGCCCAGGAGGAGAAGCCCGCAACCAAGAAGAAATCTACCGCCAAGCCCAAGGCCAAGGCGGCGGAGCCGGTGGACGAGCCGGAGGATACGGACGAGCAGGCCGGGGAGACGGAGGAGCACCCGGAGGGCGAGAAAACGAACCAGGAGAAGATCGCCGATCTGATCGAGCGGGGCAAAAAGGCCGGCCGCCTGACCAGCAAGGAGCTGTCCGACGTGCTGGACAGCATGAACCTGGAGCAGGAGGAGCTGGACGCCGTATACGACCAGCTGGCAGAGCTGGGGATAGAGACCGTAGGAGAGGAATTTCTGCCCCCGCTGGAGGATGACGCCCTCCCGGCGTTGGAGGAGATAGAGGAGGTCACGGAGGAGGAGCTGGTAGACCCGGACGAGGTGGCCGAGTCCTTCTCTACCGACGACCCGGTGCGTATGTACCTCAAGGAGATCGGCAAGATCCCCCTGCTGACCCAGGAGGAGGAGCTGGCTCTGGCCATGCGCATGGCGGAGGGGGACGAGGAGGCCAAAAAGCGCATGGCAGAGGCGAACCTCCGTCTGGTGGTCTCCATCGCAAAGCGATATGTGGGCCGGGGCATGCTGTTCCTGGATCTAATACAGGAGGGGAACCTGGGCCTGCTCAAGGCTGTGGAAAAGTTCGACTACACCAAGGGCTATAAATTCTCCACCTACGCCACCTGGTGGATACGCCAGGCCATCACCCGTGCCATCGCCGACCAGGCCCGCACCATCCGCATCCCGGTGCATATGGTGGAGACCATCAACAAGGTCATCCGGGTGTCCCGCCAGCTGCTGCAGGAGCTGGGCCACGACCCCACGGCGGAGGAGATCGCCGAGGAGATGAATCTGCCTCCGGAGAAGGTGCGGGAGATCCTGATGATCGCCCAGGAGCCCGTCTCGCTGGAAACGCCTATCGGCGAGGAGGAGGATTCCCACCTGGGGGATTTCATCGAGGACGAGGGTGTGTCCGAGCCCTCCGAGGCCGCCAGCTTCACCCTGCTGAAGGAGCAGCTCATGTCCGTGCTGGATACCCTGACCCCCAGGGAGAAGAAGGTGCTGGAGCTGCGCTTCGGCATTGTGGACGGCCGCACCCGCACCCTGGAGGAGGTGGGCAAGGAGTTCAACGTCACCCGTGAACGCATCCGCCAGATCGAGGCCAAGGCCCTCCGCAAGCTCCGTCATCCGTCCAGATCGAAGAAGCTGCGGGACTTCCTGGATTGAAAATACCCCCAAAAGGGCGCCGCACACAGAGGCGGCGCCCTTTTTGCCATGAGCGCGCAGAGGACCCTCCGTACCCGGCGGTTGCAATTTCCGTCGTGATATGGTATCATCTCCCTGTCACAGAGTAGGGCCGGGCACGTGAAGTGCCGGGGGAATGGGAAGTTGACTCCCGGACGAATGGCGTGAACCAGCGATGTCCGGCCCGCATCCGCTGGAGGTATAACAAATGAATAGAAACGCAAAACGCCTTGTGACCGATGGGCTGTGCGCCGCGCTGTATGTGGTGCTGGCCTCCTACCTGAGCCTGAACCTGGGGCCGATCAAGCTGTCCCTGGACGGGCTTCCCATCCTGCTGGGGGCCATGCTTTTCGGCCCGATGGACGGGGTCGTTATTGCCCTGGTGGGGAATTTTCTGAGCCAGCTTCTGGGCCCTTATGGGCTCTCCGCCACCACGGCGCTGTGGATGCTGCCCCCGGCCCTTCTGGGGCTGCTCACCGGGCTTTATGCTACACGCCGGGGCCGGAATCAGAACGCCAGGCGGCTTTTTTTGCCCCTGCTGCTGTTTCTGGCGGCGGATACCACCCTGACCACCGGCGTCATGTGGGTGGACTGCCAGGTGTATCACTATGCCTTCGCCACATACACCCCCTATATCGTCTGGCGCTATGCGGCGGACCTTATCAAGGCGGTGGTATATGCCCTGCTGCTGCCGCCGGTCATCAGGGCGCTTGGAAAGGAGCGGCGGTCATGAGAGTGATGGCCATTGATTATGGGGATGCCCGGACGGGCATCGCCGTGTCTGACCCCTTGGGCATGCTGGCGGGGGAGACCTTCGTTATCGCCCAGTGGGATGCTGAGGCCCTGGCGGAGACGATTCTGGCGGAGGCCAGAGCCAGAGAGGTAGGGACCCTGGTGCTGGGCCTGCCGAAGAATATGGACGGCACGGAGGGCCCCCGGGCGGAGAAGGCCCGGGCCTTCGGGGCTATGCTGGCTCAGGGGGGCATCCCCCTGGTATTCTGGGATGAGCGGCGCACCACCGTGGACGCCCACCGCATCCTGCACGCCAACGGCAAGCGGGAGAAGAAGCACAAGGCCACTGTGGACGCCGTGGCCGCGGCGCTGATATTAGAGGCATACCTGGGAAGTATATAAGGAGCGACGATATGAAAGATATTTTCACCCCGGCGGACATATTGCTGCCTGCGCCGGGAACGGACATGACCAAATGGGCGGCGGTGGCCTGCGATCAGTTTTCCGCCCAGCCGGAATACTGGGAGGATATGAGCGCCTATGTGGGCCAGGCGCCCTCCGCCCTGCGGCTGATGCTACCGGAGGCCTATCTTCACGCCCCGGATGTGGAGGAGCGGAAGCAGGCGCTTTGCCAGCGGATGGAGGATTACCTGGTGGGGAATGTGTTCCAAAATATTCCGGATTCTTATATCCTGGTGGAGCGCACACTTCCAAATGGAAAGGTAAGAATGGGTCTGGTGGGGAAGCTGGACCTGGAGGTCTATGACTGGACGCCCGGATCGGACTCCCCTGTCCGCTCCACGGAGGCCACGGTGCCGGAGCGCCTGCCCACCAGGGTGGAGCTGCGGCGGCGCACGGCGCTGGAGATGCCCCATATCGTCCTGTTCATGGACGACCGGGAAAACGCCGTTTTCGGCGCGGCGAAGCCGGGGGGGTTGCTGTATGACTTCGATCTGTACGGCGGCGCGGGCCACATCCGGGGCAGCCGTCTCACAGGCGCGGCGGCTGAAGCGGTGCAGAACGCTCTCAACGCCCTGCCCGGCGAGATCGCCTTCGCCATGGGCGATGGGAACCACAGCCTGGCCGCTGCGAAAAACTACTGGGAGGAGCTGAAGGCCGCCGGCGCGCCGATGAATCATCCCGCCCGGTATGCTCTGGCGGAGCTGGAAAATTTGCAGGACCCGGCGGTGGAGTTTTTCCCCATCCATCGGGTGCTGTTCGATACGGACGAGGGCGGCTTCGTGCGGGAGCTGTCCGGCCGGGATACCGGCCTGCTGGTGGCGGAGGCGGACGAGCTTTGCGCCGCCTATATCCGGGAGCATGGAGGCCGTGTGGACTATATCCACGGCGAAGCGGAGGCCCGCGCCATGGCGCAAACGCCCGGCTGTGCCGCCATCCTGCTCCCCGCCCTGGATAAGGGCGAGCTGTTCGGCCATATCGGGCAGTACGGAAACTACCCCAAAAAGAGCTTCTCCGTGGGACATAGCCTGGACAAGCGCTGGTATCTGGAATGCCGCGCCCTGCGGTGACGATAAAAACCGAGGGGCTGCGCCCCCGGTCATGACGAGACAAAATAGCATCCCCCGGTCCGGTTTTGGACCGGGGGATGCCTTATGCTTGCGTGTTCAGGGATTTATCTTCTGCGCCTCCGCGACCAGATCACGATTCCTATGGCGGCTACGCCGCAGCCTACGATGACCAGGATGACGCCTATGAGCAGAGCGGGACTGGCGCCGCTCTCTCCGGTCTCGGCCGGGGTCTCCGTGCCGGCGGCATCGCCGATGATGATCGTGGCGGCTATGGTCGGGTCGGGGACCTCGGCTGTGGCCGCCGGCTCCGGCGTGGAGGAGGGCGTAGGCTCGGCGGTGGGCTCTGCCGTGGGAACGGCGGTGGGCGCCGCGGTGGGGGCCGCCGTAGGCTCGGCAGTAGGCGCCGCAGTGGGCTCGGCGGTAGGTGCTGCTGTGGGCTCGGTCGTGGGCGCGGCTGCGACCGCATAGGACACCGGCGCTGTTCTGGTCGCGCCGCACACGGTGCAGGTATAGGTGATCTCCCCCTGGGCATCTGCCGTGGGCGTTGTGGTTATGACCCCGTCGTCCCAGGCGTGGCCCAGCGCATCCGTATAGTTGTCCGTATAAGCATTGCCGCACCGGGAGCAGGTATAGGTGGTATACCCCCCATCTGTGCAGGTGGGTTCGGTGATGGTTGCCGTATAGTCATGCCCCAGCGCCGCGACGGTGTC
>JAJQBY010000037.1 GCA_021203045.1 Oscillospiraceae bacterium
ACGGGGCCGTCCTCATAGGGAATCGGCAGCTCCTCGTCCAGATACCAGCCGTCGAAGACATAGCTCTGCTCTGTCTCATCCTGCGGCGTGGCGTCATAGGCGGCGTTCACGTCGACGGTGTCGTCATCGGGCGTAGTCACGTCAGTGGGGTTATCCTCACTGACCCAGACATAATCCACAACGATCTGCCGCGTCCACTTGCCGTAAAGCGTGATGTCCTCGGTCAGAACAGTGCCGTCCTCATAGGGAACCGTCAGCTCCTCGTCCAGATACCACCCGTCAAAGACATAGCTCTGCGCTGTCTCATCCTGTGCCTTGGAATCATAGGCGGTGTTCGCATCGATGGTATCCCCGTCAGGTGCGGTCACATCGGTGGGGTTATCCGTGCCGACCCATTCGTAGGTGATATCCACCTGTTTTGTCCACTTGCCATAAAGGGTTATGCTCTCGACCAATTCTGTGCCATCCACATAAGGAATGGTGCAGTCCTTATCCGTATACCAGCCGGCAAAGACGTATTTCTGGGCCGTTTTTTCCTGCGCCGTGGAGGTATAAGCTGTTCCCATGCTTATCGTATCGGAACTCGGAACGGTTACGTCAGTAGGATTGTCTGTACTCACCCACTCATAAGTGACCGTAACCAGTCCATGGGCCGCTTTCAGAGCAAGAATACCGGTAGCCGTAACGGATGTATACAAGCTGATATAGTTATCGTCCGCATTCTCTGCATCCGCCTCCCAGCGGGCACTGGCCACACCATCCGTGTAACCGTCGTTATACCAGCCATCGATCGGGTGAGTGCAGTGAGTCGTTTCGTCTAAATAGGTGCCGTCAAGCTTCCAGCCGGATTTCACCTGGCTGAATGTAATGCTTGAGGTCTCGCTTTCCAGGTAAATATCATCCCCTGCAACTGCCGCATGGTTGTTATAGATCAGCGTAGTGCTGGACAGCGTTGCCGTAGCGCCGCTCCGTACCACTATACCGCCGCCGCTGCGGGCAAGATCCTTCTTAGTAGAACAATTCTTCTGCATTGCTTCATTTCTGGTGACCAGGACACTCGCCCCTTCCTCGATCGTCAGAGATGTATCTGCATCCAGGAAAATGCCCGTCACATAGTTATCCGTGATCGTGAACGCGCAGTCCGCATCAATGGTGCAGCTGGCGTTAGAGGTATAGGCCCTCATACCGGCATTCCAATAGCTCGTTCCCTTGGTACCGGTGATGGTCACTGTAGAGTTCTTAAAAGTAGCTGTATTATTAAAGATAATGCCGGTCAGTCCGTTGTTGTTAGCCGTGATCGTGGAATCCGTCACGGTGAGAATACCGGTAGACAGGCCATGAGAAGCATTGTTGCTGAAGTCAACGGTCGAATTTGTTATAATGAAATGTGACCCATTGGAACCGTTGCCCAGGCTGTTGATGACCTGAACCGTGGAATCCGTGATCGTAGCATAAAAGGTGCCGGTAAAGCCGGAACGGTTATGATCAGAAATGAACGTGGAATTTACAATATTAATGTTATAACCGCCGTCACCGCCATCCCACTCCAATGCATCCTGCTTATAATTCTTGATAACCAGGGTAGAGTTATTCAGATTCAGCTTATTGTTGCTGCAAAAATAAATGCAGTGCGCGTTATTTGTGCTGGTACTGTCCGCAATGATGTTCATGGTTACATTATTCAGCGTCAGAGAAGCATTTGTACTTGCACAAATCGCCATCCAGTTCCATTCGGCGGTATAGGGTGTAGAGGTGATATTGTTCATCTGCACGGTGCAGTCCTCAAAGGTCAGAGCCTTGCCCCACAGCGCAATGCCATATGTGTTAAACGTAATGGTCGGATTGACGCCTTCTGCGCCCTTAATGGTCAGGGCCTTGCTCAGATTTAAACCTGCTGTCTCGCAGTCAGCCAATACTATGATTGTATCACCATCGGCAGCCGCCGCGACCGCTTCATCCAGGGTAGCGTATATAGTATCGCCGATCTGCGCAACAGCCTCATTCTCCAGCGTCATGATGCCGCCATTGAAATAATCTGACAGAGCCTCCAGCGCAGAAATATCCACCTGCGCCTGTTCGTCCTCTGTCAGGTCGTCATAATAGGCGTCCCAAATGTCGGACACCTGGGCATAGACCTCGTTCTGCCCATCACTGTCCATTGCATTGACTTCTTCCGCAGTGGGCAGGGCATCGATCAGCGCCTGAAGCTGCGCCTCGATTGCGGCAGTCTCATCGCCGTCTTCGTTTTCGGCGTCGGCGTCGTCCGCCGCGTTGGCGGCGTCCACGGTGTCGGTGCTATCACCGGAGTTGGCGTCATCAGCATTGGCATCGTCCGCCGCGTCAGCGTTATCGCCGGTGTTGGCGTCGTCCGCTGTGTCAGCGTTATCGCCGGTATTGGCATCGTCCGCTACGTCAGCGTCATCACCAGTGTTGGCATTGTCCGCAGCGTTGGCGTCGTCTCCTGTATTGGAGTCATTGTCAGTGCTGACATCGTTTCCGGTTTCTGTCTCACCTGCAGCAGTCTCCTCCGACGGCTCCGTGGCGAACGCCGACGAAACCCCCGCCAGAGACAGGGACAGGACCAGAACTACGGCCAGCAAAAGGCTTATCAACCGTTTGCGCATTTCAGTTTCCTCCTAAAATTTTACCTCAGATTAATCATTCTGCGGTTATATAAGGGTAACAAAAAGGGCTCGTCGCCCAAATATCATGAGCATTATACTATTGGATGTAATATAAATCAAGCCATTACGGGCCCAAAAAATGGTAAAAATTTTGTAAGGAACGTGTAGCCGGAAACGGCCCTTGCAAAAGGACATCAAGCGACTGGTACACCTGCAAAAAGTGCACATAAAATAACAATTTTATGCATGTCTGCGTTGCATCTTATCTTACTGAAATCCCGAAAGCAGGACAGCAAATAAAATAATATTACGGAATGATTATTACGCATTTATTTCATATCACCAAACACCCCTCCCACTCCGTCCGCAGGACCATCCAAAGCCGGAAACGACCGGCGGGGACGGTCCCATCTTGTTTCCGGGGACAAAATCATGTATAATAAGAAAAAACCGCCGGAACCGGCGAAAAAACAAGAGGTATCCCATGGATGAACGATATGCCCAGGGGCGGATAGGCGACCGGCGGGTAGGCGACCGGCGGGACGGCAGGCGGCTGCGCACCATATCCTCGGCCTTCCAGCTCACCCCCTTTATTATGCCCCGCCCCAGCGACGCGGTAAACAGCTTCACCGACCAGATCGAGGTAAGCGCCATTGAAAAATATCTCCGGGCCCAGCGGCGGGAGGGGAACGAGGACATCTCCCTGCTCCACATCGTCATCGCCGCCTATGTGCGCACCCTGGCGGTGCGGCCGGCCCTGAACCGCTTCATCGCGGGCCGGTATCTATATGCCCGGAACAGCATCGACATCGTCCTCTCCTCCGGCCGGGGCGGTCCGGCGGACGCCGGGGCCCTGGCGGTCACGGTGCGCTTGCTCCCCACGGACACGGTGCAGGACGTGTTCCGCAAGATAAACTCCACCCTGGACAATATCCGGGCAGACGAGGAATCCGACCAGATCGAGCGGCTGTCCTCCACCCTGATAAAGGTCCCCCGGTTCCTTCTGCGCTTCGGCGTCTCCATCCTCCGGTGGATGGACTATCACGGCTGGATGAAGCGGGGCTGGACCGACCGCAGCCCCTTCCACGGCTCCGCCGTCATCTCCAACGAGGGGAGCTATGCCCTGCCCTCCATCACCCGGAGCATCAACAGCATGGGAGCCCTGCCGGTAAGTATCTCCATCGGAAGGCTCCGCAGCGTCACGGAGCTGGACAAGGCCGGCCGTCTCCAGGACAGGAAGTATGTGGACTACACCGTTTCCTTCGACAGTCGTATCGCGGACAGCGCCTATGTGGGCTCCGCCTTCAAATACTTCCGCTACTACCTGACGAACCCGGAAGAGCTGGATAAAGCCCCCGACCGGGTCAACGACGATACAATGTGACGGTTTGACTTTTCCCCGGACTTGCCCTATAATGAGCAAAATACGCATACCCCACAGGCACAGGAGGCAATAACGATGCGGCAATGTATGGATGCGGAAAACCTTCACCGCCGGCTGAAAAAGATCATCGGCCAGGTGCAGGCCATCGACAGGATGGTGGACGAGGACATCCCCTGCGAGGATATTCTCTCTCAGATCAATGCAGCCAAGTCCGCCCTGCACAAGTGCGGCCAGGTCGTCCTGGAGGGCCATATCCAGCACTGCGTCCGGGACGGCATAGAGTACGGCGACGCCGACAAGACCATCGCCGATTTCACCAAAGCCGTGGAACGGTTCGCAAACATGGGATAAGACATATAAAAATATCGGATGCCGGGACCGTAAAAAATACGGTCCCGATGCTTTTACCCTCTTGACAAACCTATACCCCTATATGTATAATGGTCCCATATCCACAGGTCAGGAGGTCCATATGAAGAAGCTGACGGAAAAGCTGGAAGCGCTGCTGGCGATGGGCGGGACGAAGCGGGATATCGCCTTCCTGGTTATATCCGGCATCGCGCTGCTGTGCAGTATTTCGATATCCTGCCGCTCCCCCTTCGACCCGGCATGGGCGGCCATCATCCTGTGCGGCGTGCCCATTCTGCTGGAGGCCTTCATCGGCCTGGTGACGGCCTTCGACATCAAGGCGGATCTACTGGTATCCATCGCCATGATAGCGTCGGTGTGCATCGGGGAGGATTTTGCCGCCGGTGAGGTGGCGTTCATCATGCAGCTAGGCGCATTGCTGGAGGACCTGACCGTGGCGAAGGCCCGGGCAGGCATTGAGCGGCTGGTTCATCTGACGCCCCAAACGGCCCGGGTACTGACAGCAGAGGGAGAGAGAATCGTCCCCGCAGAGCAGGTGCAGGTAGGCGACCGGCTGAAGGTGCTGCCGGGAGAGACGGTTCCCGTGGACGGGGTCATCCTCAGCGGACAGACCTCCATCGATCAGGCAGTCATGACCGGGGAATCCATGCCGGTGGACAAGGCGCCGGGGGACGAGGTATCCTCCGGCACAGTGAACCGGTTCGGGGCCTTTGAGATGGAGGCCGGCCGGGTAGGCGAGGACAGCTCCATCCAGCGGATGATACGCCTGGTGCAGTCCGCCGATGCGGGCAAGGCCAAGGTGGTCGGGCTGGCAGATCGCTGGGCCACCTGGATCGTGGTTATCGCCCTCTCCGCAGCGGCCATCACCTGGGCCGCCACCGGCCAGATCATCCGAGCGGTGACGATTTTGGTGGTGTTCTGCCCCTGCGCCCTGGTGCTGGCCCCCCCCAACGGCTATCATGGCCGCCATCGGAAACGCCACGAAGCACGGCTTTCTCGTCCGGGAGGGAGACGCCCTGGAACGGCTGGCAAAGGTGAGCCGGGTGGCCTTTGACAAAACGGGCACCCTGACCTACGGCGCCCCTGAGGTCATCGCCCTGCGCCCTGTGTCCGGTGTGACGGAGGAGGCCCTGTACAGCGCCGCAGCTGCGGCGGAGCAGCTGTCCGAGCATCCTCTGGGCAGGGCTGTGGTGCGGTGCTATGAAAGCGCCGCCGGCGCGAAGTCCATGACGCCGGAGAGCCACACCATGATCCCCGGCAGAGGCGTGGTCGCCCAGGTGAACGGCCATACCCTGCTGGCCGGAAGCCCGCCCCTGCTGGCGGAAAACGGCTTGGACATCCCGGCAGATATGGAGGCGGATGCCGCCGTCTATCGGGACCGGGGCGCTACCGTCATCTATGTGGCGGAGGCAGGGAGACTGCTGGGCTTTCTGGCTCTGTCCGACACCCTGCGGGCGGAGAGCAGAGACATGATCGCCGCCCTGCAGACCGCCGGCGTCCGGCCCGTACTGCTGACCGGCGACCACGAGAGCGCCGCCCGGGCCATCGCCGGACAGCTCCATATTCAGGAATACCGGGCCGGCTGTCTGCCGGAAGATAAGCTGGCGCAGATAGGGGCCTATCAGCAGGCCGGCTGTCCCGTCTGCATGATCGGGGACGGCATCAACGACGCCCCGGCGCTGAAAAAGGCAGATGTGGGCATCGCCATGGGCGGCATCGGCAGCGACATCGCCGTGGATGCGGCGGATATTGCCCTGGTGGATGACAAAATCGGAGAGCTGCCCCATCTGCTGACCCTCTCCCGCCGGATGATGCGCACCATCCGGCTGAATCTTACATTTTCCATGACCCTGAACTTTGTGGCCATCATCCTGGCTATCACCGGCATACTGGACCCCGTGGTGGGTGCGCTGGTTCATAACGCCGGCTCCGTCCTGGTCATCGTCAATTCTGCGCTACTATTAACATGGAGGAAAAAATCATGATCTTTGGTATTGTCGCTCTTGTCATAGGCATCCTGGTACTGGCTATAGGCGTCTATTTCCTGCGAACGGAAAAGGACGACCCCGAATCCCGAAAAATATACACCGTGGCCTCTGTTCTCGGAGCAGTGGTAGCCGTCATCGGCGTCGTCAGGCTTATTCTGAGCCTTCTGTGACACGGCGCGCAGCCCATAAAAATACCCGGCGCGGGCTCGTCCGCGCCGGGTATTGCAGTCTGTATTTATATAGCTGCCTCTGCCATAGCGTCCGAGCGAATGATATCCCGCAGGGTCTGCATGGACAGGTCCACGGAGGCGATCTCATCGGCGCAGCGCTTCAGCTCATCCTCCATCAGCTCCGCATGGCTGACCTCCCGCTTATATTTAATCTGATGCTCCAGGGCTGCCCAGCAGTCTGTGGCGATGGTGCGGATTTGCAGCTCTACCGTCACTCCCTCGCCGGGGCCCTCGCTTATCCGAACGATCAGATGCAGGCTGCGGTAGCCGTTGGGTTTGGGGAAGGCGATATAGTCCTTCACCTCCGTCACCGTCAGGGAGGGCTGCTGGAGCAGCCAGGCGTACAGGGCGTATACGTCATCCGTGAAGGCGCAGACAGCCCGGACGCCCACGGCGTCATGGACGTTCGTAAGGGCGCTCTCCGCCGTGACGGGAAAGCCCCGCTTCTGGAGCTTTTTCGTCATGCTCTCCGGGCTTTTCAGCCGGGAGCGGCAGTATAAAACGGACTGAAGGCCGTCCTCCGTCTCCCGGGCATAGGGGGAAGCCGCTATCAAGCTCAGAATATGCTCCTCCGCCGCCTGCATAGCGGGCAGGGACGGGCCGTAAAATTCTTCCAGTGTCATGATCTATCCTTTCTGAGGGCTCTCGGTAACGAAGCCCGGCAGGGTAATGGTGATGACCAGATTCCCGTTTTCCCGGGAAGCAGCGCTGATACGCCCCCGCTGTCCGGAGACGATGGCCTTGGCGATGGACAGGCCGATGCCGTAGCCGCCAGTCTGGGAGGTGTGGGATTCATCCCCCCGGTAAAACCGGTCGCACATATGCTCCATGTCCTTTTTGGTCAGAGTGGGGGCGGGGTTCTCCACGCTGAGCTGGAGATTGGACTTTCCCGCCTTGCCCAGAGTCAGCAGGATGACGCCCCCCTGAGTGGAATACTTCAGCGCGTTATCCAATAGGATGGAAACAAGCTGGCGGACGCCCTTCTCATCCCCCCGCAGGGTCAGCATGGGCTGCACCTGGCACATCAGCACCTTATCCTGGGTCTTTGCAAGGGACTGAAAGGACTGGGCCGCCTCGCTGACCACATCGGAGACAGGAAAGTCGATCAGCTGATTCTGACCGCCGTCCTCCTGCATCCGGGACAGGAATATCAGGCTTTTTGTAAGCTCGGTGAGCCGCTGTGTCTGGGTCTGGATATCCAGGAGCCACTCGTTATCCTCCCCCAACTCCATGGCCAGCACCTCCGCGTCCGCATCGATGATGGTCAGGGGCGTTTTTATCTCATGCCCGGCGTCGGTGATAAACCGGTGCTGCTTTTCATAGCTCTCCACAATGGGCCGTATGATACGCTTGGACAGCAGCATCATCACCACCAGCACGGCGGCCAGCCCCGTCACCGCCACCACAACGGTAGTAAAAAGCCCGAGGCGATAGGTAGACAGCAGTCTGCTGCAATCCAGAAAAATAATGCGCATGCCGCCGCCATCCAGCGACTGTATGATATAGCGGTATCCCTCTATAAAGCCCCGCTCCCGTCCGACATCCAGAACCGTGTAAGCGCAATCCACGGCGGCAGTCTCATCCACGGCGGCGATCTGGCCCAGGTCGGCGGAAAGCACTATGCCGTCCCCGGTCAGCACCACGGTGAAATAGCGGGACTCGTAGGGTATTTCCTCATAATTATAGTTGTTAAAGCTCCAGCTCGCCCCGCTGTCCATGTAGGCTGCGATGCCCGTATCGGGAAATTGTCCCCCATTTTCTGCCAGGATATCCAATATCTCATCGGCGTTAGACGCCACGGCGCGGAAGCTCCGCAGTGCCACAATGCCGAAGATAACAGCCAGCACCAACGCCAGGGACAGCATGGCGGCGGCGATCAGCTTGATTTGCAGGCGGCGTATCATGTGACCTCCTCCAGGCAGTAGCCCGCGTTGCGGGTGGCCTTGATCTGGATATCCGCATGGAGGGCGGCCAGCTTCTTCCGCAGATAGGAGATATACACCCACACCACGTTCACCTCCGCCTCGCTGTCATAGCCCCACACCTGTTCCATGAACCGCTCTGTGGATATCAGGGTGGTGGGCGAGCGCATCAGCAGCTCCATGACCTGGAACTCCTTGTTCGCCAGCCGGAAGCTGCCCGTAGGGGAGCTCAGCTCAAAGGTGGCGCTGTCCAGGGTGATGTTCCCCACCTGTAGCTTGGAATTGGCCTGGGCAGTCTGGGTGCGGGTCATGGCCCGGATACGGGCCAGCAGCTCCTTCACGGCAAAGGGCTTTGTCAGATAGTCGTTGGCCCCCTTATCCAGGCCCTGGACCTTGTCGTCTATCTCCGCCTTGGCAGTCAGCAGCAGTACCGGCGTCCGGTCCCCCCGCTCCCGCATACGGGTCAGGACGGTGATACCGTCCATCCTGGGCATCATGATATCCATGACCACCCCGTCATAACCCCCCGCCTCCAGGTATTCCAAGGCCTCCACCCCGTCATAGGCCGTATCCACAGTATAGTTGTTCTTCTTTAAAATAACGGTCACTGCACGCGACAGCGCC
>JAJQBY010000139.1 GCA_021203045.1 Oscillospiraceae bacterium
CAACAAGTATGCAAAAGTAAGTTACTTCCCATCCGATAGCGAAATTATTAGGACAATTAAAACAATTTCCTGCAATGAGAAAAACCAGGAACACAGTGACAGAGGTTGCCAAGATGACAAAGTATGACCTGTTACACCAAAAGGCCAGTATAAAATATAATGCGGATTTACAATCCGGAGATTACGCGGATGCTCTTCACCAACTGGAGACAATGCTTAGAATAGCAGAACTCGAAGGCAGAACCCAGGACTACAAGAGCCTAAACGATCTTGCAGAACTCATTCGTAACAGGCTCTGCAACGGGCACGGGCATCAAAATGTTTACCCTTAATTTACCCTTATTTTTACCCTTTACAGATAGGGACGCACAGAGACGTTTGTCTCTAGTAGTCCGCCAAAAATGCTGAAATTCCAATGCTTTCACGCCCTAGACAGGACCAGATAAAACGGGTTAAAACGCTGTGCTTATTATTCAAATCCCTCCTTCTCCGCCAACAGAAAACCCTGTAGTTTCAATGACTACAGGGTTTTTCTTGCTGTCTGGGGGCGTTTACCCTTTGTTTTACCCCTTGTAGCTTATTGCAGCTTAAAAAGGCTTTGCGTGGAACCACGGCGTCACATCAGCGGTGCCAGCACCTTCAGCAGTGCGCCGAAAAGCTTCACCCGGAGCTTTTCCTTCTTGATATCCTCCATGGTGACGGGCTGGCATTTTTCCAGGGTCTCCTGAAAATCTGCGTAGATATCCTGTATGGCCGGGACCTTATACAGATATACCCCGCACTCGAAGTGGAGATACAGGCTGCGATAGTCCAGATTGATGGTGCCTACCACCGCCTTTTCACCGTCACTGATGAATTGCTTGGCATGTACGAAGCCGGGGGTGTATTCGTATATTTTCACGCCGCCCTTCACCAAATCCTTATAATGGCTCTTGGCCAGGGTAAAGGCGTATTTCTTGTCCGGGATGTGGGGGAGAATCAGCCTTACATCCACGCCCCGCTTGGCAGCGAACAGCAGGGCCGTCAGCATCTGGGAATCCAGTATCAGATAGGGCGTCATGATATATACATAGTCTTTGGCAGTGCTCAGAATGTCCAGGTAGACCATTTCCCCTGTCAGCTCGTCATCCAGCGGGCTGTCTCCATAGGGCATGACATAGCCCTGTGCCTCCTTCGGCCCGGTGCCGGGGGCGATAAGATAGGGCTCGTATACCCGCTCCTTTACCCCGGTATTCCAAAGCTGCAAAAACATAAGGGTCAGGCTGCGTACCCCGTCTCCCTGGAGCATGACGGCGGTATCCTTCCAGTGACCGTATTTCGCGGTTTCGTTGATGTATTCGTCCGCCAGGTTCACGCCTCCGGTGAAGCCTGTGTGACCGTCGATGACCAGGATCTTCCGGTGATCCCGATTGTTATAGGCTGTGGAGACGAAGGGGCGGATAGGGCCGAACACCCGGCACTGGATGCCGGCGGCCTCCATCTGTCGGGGGTAGTCGAAGGGCAGTTTGGAAAAGGAGCAGGTGCCGTCGTACATCAGCCGTACCTCTACGCCCTGGGCGGCCTTGCGCTTCAATACGTCCAGCACATCCCCCCACATATGTCCGTCCTGGATGATGAAGTATTCGAGGAAGATGAATTTCTCCGCTTTTTCCAGCTCGGGGATAAGCGTCCGGAATTTGTCCTCTCCCAGGGGGAAATAGGTGATGCGGGTATTTTCATAGACAGGGAAGCCCAGCCCGGTCCCATATATGGCCAGGGGATAAAAGGCGGGCTCGTCTGCCTTGATCTGCTCCATCAGGGCGGACTGATCGGAAATGAACGGAGCGCTCTCGTCCTGGATACGCTGGATAAGCGTCTTTTCCGTCCGGTGACCTACGTCGGAGGCGATATAAAAATACAGAAGCGTTCCGAATACCGGGGCTACGCCGATCAGCACGCACCAGGTCAGCTTGTAGTTGGGGTCGCGCCTGGTGTTCAGAACGTATATCATCATCACCACCGCGATAACGGTCATACTTCCGGTGGTATATACCACATACCGCTGGAGCAGCCCGAAGGAGCCTATCAGAAACAATACCTGTATCAGCAGCAGCAGAACGACCACGGCAGAACGGCTGAACACGGCCCGGAACAGGGCCTGTTTGCCTCTGCCGGGAGTTCTGTTTTTCTTTTCTCCTGCCATCGACCTGCCTCCTTACATATACCATTCCTATTATATGCTATCTTGCCACGTTTTGCCAGAAAAATCAACTTTCATTTTATCCGGGTTGACAAAAGTGCGCCGGCTGAAAATATTTTTCGCCGGGCTATTGACAGAGACATAGGGATGTGCTAACATATGAACATCATTTCATATGTTTGTTCGATGGAGGTGAGCTTATGCCGGAAAACGGAGAGATCGAGCGCTGCGGCTATCTGTGTGTCCATGAGGAGACGGTAGAGCAGGTGCTGAGCCAGATGCCGGATGATGAGACGCTTTATGACCTGGCGGAGCTGTTCAAGATCTTCGGGGATTCCACCCGGATCAAGATATTATACGCTCTGTTCGAGGCGGAGCTGTGTGTCTGCGATATCGCCCAGCTTCTGGGCCTGACCCAGTCCGCCGTGTCCCACCAGCTCCGGGTGCTGAAGGGCAGCCGCCTTGTGAAGCCCCGGAAGGAGGGAAAGACCGTGTTCTATTCCCTGGCGGATGACCACGTGAGAAAGATTATTGCCCAGGGTATGGAGCATATAAACGAGTAATATTGATTTTAAAGGAGAGACGACCTATGAAAAAGACCTACAAGCTGATCGACCTGGATTGCGCCAACTGCGCCCAGAAGATGGAGGACGCCATCAAAAAGCTGGACGGCGTCACGGACGCCTCCGTCAGCTTCCTGATGCAGAAAATGACCATTGAGACAGATGGAGATGAGGCCCAGCTGAACGAGCTGATGAAAAAGGTGGTCAAGACCTGTAGACGGGTGGAGCCGGACTGTCAGATCGTCCTGTGAGCCGTCCGGACAGGAGGTCGAGGCTATGTCGAAAAAGCAAAAGGAGTCCCTGGCCCGCATCCTGATAAGCGCCGCCCTGCTGATAGCGGCATCCCTGCTGCCGTCGGAGGGCTGGGTGCGGCTCGCGATATTTCTGGTACCATACGGCATCGTGGGCTGGGACGTGCTGTGGAAGGCTGTGCGCAATATCGCCCATGGGCAGGTGTTCGATGAAAACTTCCTGATGGCGCTGGCTACTGTGGGGGCTCTGGTCCTGGGCGAGTATTCCGAGGCTGTCGGCGTCATGCTGTTCTATCAGGTCGGGGAACTGTTCCAGTCGGTGGCTGTGGGCCGTTCCCGGCAGTCCATCGCACAGCTGATGGACATACGTCCGGATTCCGCCAACGTCCTGCGGGACGGAACGGCGGTAGAGACAGATCCGGAGGAGGTGGCGGTAGGGGAAGCTATCCTGATCCGCCCCGGGGAGAAGATCCCCCTGGACGGCGTCGTCCGGGAGGGAAGCTCCGCTTTGGATACCGCTGCCCTGACCGGAGAGAGCATCCCCCGGGATATAGCGGTGGGGGATGAGGTGGTGTCCGGCTGCGTGAACCTGACCGGGGTCCTGACCGTGGAGGTCACAAAGCCCTTTGGGGAATCCACCGTGGCAAAGATATTGGAGCTGGTGGAAAATGCTGCCTCCAAAAAAGCTAAGGCAGAGAATTTTATCACCAAATTCGCCCGGTATTATACGCCCGCCGTGGTTATCGGTGCGGTGCTGCTGGCTGTGATCCCGCCCCTGTTTGTGGGCAGCTGGTCGGAGTGGATCCACCGGGCGCTGATCTTCCTGGTCATCTCCTGCCCCTGCGCTCTGGTCATTTCCATCCCCCTGTCCTTCTTTGGCGGCATCGGCGGGGC
The DNA here is from genome assembly GCA_021203045.1 of Oscillospiraceae bacterium. Lineage (GTDB taxonomy): Bacteria > Bacillota > Clostridia > Oscillospirales > Oscillospiraceae > CAJOIG01. Next base: position 3,888 of record JAJQBY010000139.1, read on the forward strand.
GTCCCGCCAGGGGGTCCTGGTGAAGGGCGGAAATTATCTGGAGCTGCTGGCAAAGCTGGAGACGGTGGTCTTTGACAAAACCGGGACCCTGACCGAGGGCGTGTTCCAGCTCCGGGCCCTGTATCCCGCGGAGGGCGTGTCGGAATCGGAGCTTTTGGAGGCCGCCGCCCTGGCGGAATGCCATTCCGGTCACCCCATCGCCCAGTCCCTGCGCCGGGCCTATGGCCGCGAGATAGACCCCGACCGGGTCTCGAATGTGACGGAGACCCCCGGCCAGGGTGTCAGCGCCGTGGTGGACGGGGCGCAGATACACGCAGGCAATGAAAAGCTGATGGCGGCCCTGGGCATCGCCCCGGATAGGGGCGGGGATACGGGCACGGTGGTATATGTGGCCCGAAACGGGAAATACCTGGGCCGTGCCGTTATTGCGGATGGAGTAAAGCCCTCCGCTCCGGCGGCCATTGCCGCCCTGAAAGCGCGGGGCATCAGGACCGTCATGCTCACCGGAGACAGTCAGGCGGCGGCAGAGGCCGTGGCCGGGAGCCTCGGCATAGATCAGGTGCATGCCCAGCTCCTGCCGGGAGACAAGGTGGAACAGCTGGAGACCCTTCTGGGGACAAAATCGTCAAAGGGGACTCTCGCCTATGTGGGCGACGGCGTGAACGACGCGCCGGTGCTGAGCCGGGCGGATATCGGCATCGCCATGGGCGCCATGGGCTCCGACGCCGCCCTGGAGGCGGCGGATATCGTCCTGATGGACGACGATCTGACGAAGCTGTCCGCCGCCATGGATATTTCCCGCAAGTGCCTGCGCATCGTCCGGCAGAACATCGTTTTTGCCCTGGGGATAAAGGCCCTGTTCCTGCTGCTGGGAGCATTCGGTCTGGCCTCCATGTGGGAGGCCGTATTCGCCGACGTGGGTGTGGCGGTGCTGGCTATACTGAATGCCAGCCGTATGCTCGGGAAAAAATGAGCGGAACAGCAAAGGGAATATAAAATTTTATCGGCCAGCAAGGCACCTTGCTGACCGATTTTTTATGGAAGATATTGCTTCATTTCTGGTCCATGCGGTCTCTCAGCTTGTCCGTTATGGCGGCCTCGAAGACGGAGCAGGCGGCGGCGTGATAATCGTCCAGCTTGGCGGAGACGTTATCGAGAGCCACGCTGGCCTGGCAGTAGGTGTCCACGTCCAGGACAAACTCCCGGCGGCGGTTGGGCTTGGGATATTCGCCATTGAAAATACCATAGCGGATGGTGGCCCGATCGGTGCCGTAGTTCAGCTCTGTGGTGCACATATGCCGGGCCAGCGCCCCGTCGTTGGCGGCAAAGCGCAGGCCGCCCAGGAGCCATGGGTTTACATAATTTTGCCAGAAATCCGCCCCCAGGCCGGTGCCGGCATCCGCCTGGGGCAGCTTGATCTCGTTGATATAGCGCATGCCCAGCCGCCGGATGGCAAGATTCGGATACTGGGCGGCCATGGCATCCAGCACGTCCAGAAACGTATCCCGCAGGATGCCGTAACCCTCGTAGCGGCGATCCTCCAGAAAGGCGTACTCGCTGGACATGGCGATGCGCCGGGTCTTTCCCTCGGCCCAGAAGTTATTTTCCACATAGTTGATGGTGCGGGTGTCCTTCACAGGGCCCTGGGGCGTTTTGCGCACGTGGACCTCCGTTTTTGTCCGGTTCATGCGGTTGCGCTGGGGAAAATCTGCCAGCAGATCAGAAAAGCTCTCCTCCGCCTGATTTACCATAGGCACCGAGCCGGAAACGAAGTCCGCCCGGATGATCACCTGGGAGATAAAATTGCTGTCATATTGCGGCATGAGCTGCGCCTGCCTTTCCATTCAGTAATATTTACTGTTCCTATTATACTGTTTTCCGTTCCAAAAGTAAAGCGCGCACCGGTTGACAATCGGCCGGTTTCGATGGTATAGTATGGGGGCGCGGATATTATCCGCCGGAAAACAGGATATGGATATGCAGCGGTATCGAAGCGGTCATAACGGGGCTGACTCGAAATCAGTTTGGGAGCAATCCCACGTGGGTTCGAATCCCACCCGCTGCGCCAGAAAAAAGACCTCTCTCGTCCTCCGGGACAAGAGAGGCTTTTTTTAAAAAATTCGCTGGAATACGGGAACAGTCCGTTTTATGGGACAGCTCATATGGTACAATACAGGTACAAACAGAAAAATCAATGCAAGGAGGAGCGATCATGGCAAACAAAGGAAGAAGCACGCCCGGCCTGTTCGGATCGGTCAACCACTATGACGAGCACGGCAACAAGATCGGCCACAGCGACCCCGGCATTTTTGGCGGCTATGACCACTATGACAGCAAGGGACATAAGACAGGTCACTCCGATCCGGGTCTGTTCGGTGGCTACGATCATTATGACGATCACGGTAGAAAGACCGGCCACAGCGATCCCGGTTTGTTCGGCGGCTATCAGCATTGGGACAGCAATGGCGATCCGGCCGGCTCCAGTGACCCCAATCTGTTCGGCGGATACAGCCACAACGACAGTCAGGGCTGTTACGTAGCTACATGTGTTTATGGCTCCTATGACTGCCCTCAGGTTTGGACTCTGCGCCGCTTCCGCGATAACACGCTGGCCGGGACCCTACCCGGCCGGGCCTTCATCCGCACATACTACGCGATCAGCCCCACCATCGTGAGATGGTTCGGCAGGCGGCAATGGTTTAAGAATATGTGGCAGGGCGTGCTGGACGGCATGGTGAAAAAACTCAATGACAGCGGCGTGGAGGATACGCCGTATCACGACAGAAGCTGGAGGTAACACAATGAAGGGACTTTTTGGCGGACTGTTTGATCTAAATGGGGATGGGGACATGAGCTTTATGGAGAGCGCCCTTGAGCTTGCGCTGTTCTCTGACCTGATGGAGGACGACGAGGCCGGAGACTGGGGTTTGGACGAGCTTGACGATCCTGACGCCTGGGATGACTGACCCCTGGTGAGGAGGGGGAAAAACCGGCTGAGATACCGGCAGGGCCGATTAGATAAGGAGGAACGACTATGGCATTTCGGATTGGATTTATGGCTGAGCAGCCATCCGCAAGGACTGTCGCCGCATACACTGTGCCGCAGCAGACGGGGACGCCCCGCCGGTCCGTGGTGCAGGTGCGTTTTCCGGACAGGGGGCCTCAGACTGGCATATTATAATGACCGGTTTGACCTGCATCGGGGCGACATTGTTTTTGTGGAAGGAAAGCTGGAGGGAAAGCGCGGCCGCGTGGAGGAGGTCAGCTATAATTTTAAAATCAAGGTATCGGATTACAAGCGCGTGATTGCCGTGGCTGATACGGAGGTGCACGGACGGTTTCACATGGCGGGCTCGCATGTCGTTTCCTTCGACCAGGCGGCACTGCCCTTCGGAAAGGCTGCGACCTGGTACATGGCGCCGCGGCAGGAGGACGACGAGTATGCCAGCGGCGTAGACGATACCGGCTTCCTTCTCAATGATCTCAAGGGCTTCAAGGTGAGCGAGGCGATCGCAGAACGCGGCCGGGACTATTACATGCGAAACAAGGTCGTATATATCAGCGTCGATGGGACCAGCGGCTGTGCCATCGTGGAGGGCAGCAGCCCCTATGAGGTGGAATTTACCTATCGCGGCGGCGAGATCAGCGGGCTTATCTGCTCCTGCTTCTGCAGCGGCAGCTGCAAGCACCAGGTGGCCGTGCTGCTGCAGCTTCGTGAATTGCTGGAGCTGATCGAAAAGCATTATGCGGATGAATATGAGCGCGCCGGATACTTCGCCGCAGTGAGCAAGGACGCGCTGTTCGATATCGTCATCGGTGGCCGGGAGACCGGCAGCTTCACCCTGTGAGCGGAACACAGCCTGCGGCCCTTTATAACGGGAAAGCGCCTGACCTGTCCGCAGACAGATCAGGCGCTTCCCGGTCAAATGTTTATCTGAAGGACGATCAGAACAGATCGCTCAAGACGGCGGCGTATTCCGCGTTCTGGAATATCTCGTTCACAAACGCATCCCAGTGACGGGCGTCGGTCTCGGTGTTGCCGAAAACGTAGTCCTCCTGGCCGTAGTCGATCACGTCAAATCCGGGGACGGCCTTGCTGGCGCCGCTGTTGCGATAGGCCAGCACATCCGCCAGAGAGAAGGAAACGCTGGTCACGTCCTCGTAATCCACCCAGTCGCTCAGGTCGGTGCCGGTGGCGCTCTCGGCGGTGCCGTTGGTGGTCTGGGCCTCAGCCTCGGCCTTTTCGATCTCGATGCCGCTGACATACTCGCCGTACATCTGGTCGATATACAGGGAGATGGAGTTGCCAAGCACCTCAGAGGGCACATGGCCGCCGTCCCACTGCCATTCGATGACAGCGTCCGTCCCGGCGTTCAGCCAGGCGATCTCCAGGTTCAGGGAGGTCATCATGGGCATATCGCCCTCCACGGCGCCCATAACGATGCGTACCCAGGTGGGGTCCTCCGTGTCTTCATCCCCGATGTAGTTCAGGGGGTTATACAGGCTCACGATGTTGTTGCCGTACTTATCGCCGGCCTCGATCTCCGCGATATCGGCGGCATAGGCCTCGGCCATCTCCTCAAAGGTGCTGTAGTTGCTGGAGTTGGAGCCGCTGCCTGCGGCGGCAGTGCTGCCCTCGTCCGGGCCGCCGGAGCGGATGTCGTCGCCATACAGCTCCAGGGCGGTGTCCTCGGAATCGGCGCTGGCCTCGCCGGAGGCGGTAATATCGATATCACCGGAGGCCTCATCCGAGAAGTCCGCCGCGCCGTTCATACCGCTGGTCAGCATCTCGCCGCCGGCCCCGCCGGGGCCGCCGCTGCTGCTGGAGGAGGATGTCTTGGCATAACGGCCCTCGATGAAGGCCACGGCCTTGTCCTCACTGGTCATGGCGGCTACCTCCTCATCGGAAAGGGCGTTGCCGTCCTCATCGAACCAGGTCCAGCCGCTGGCATAGTCCAGATTGTCCAGATACCACTGGAGGTTTTCCGTGAATTCAGCCAGATACAGGTCCAGATAGGTGCCGTAATAGCCGTTGGTCTCGGGATAGGCTTCCAGGTCGTATTCGATGGTCAGGGCGATGGTGCTGTTCAGCTCTCCGTCCCCGTCCAGGTCGAAGCCAACGGCGGATTCCTCTACCGTCAGGTTCTGGTCGTTGATGTATTCCATATAAGCCGCAGAGAGGTACTCGGCAAGCTGGACCTGGAAATCGGTGTTGAACTCATAGGTGGTGTCCATGTAATACTCGAACGCCTGGGCCATATCGCCCTCATACAGAGAGGTGATAGCGCTGTAGGCCACGCAGCCCCAGGCGCCGTCGGAGAGCTCGACCTCCTCCCCGTCGATGGTGACAGTGGTGGAGTAGGTGCCGTCCTCGTTGAGATACACGCCCACAGCGCCGGCTTCGATCTCATAATCGTAGAAATCCGGGTTGTTGGAGGTGGCTGCGAACATGGTGGCATGGGCCGCGCCGCCGGAGCCGCCGGTGGATACCAGCAGGTCCACGTTGCCGGGCAGGTTCCCCAGCAGGATGTTGTACTTCACATACCGGGCGGCGTTTTTCTGGTCCACCAGGCAGGAGGGGGCGTCGCCGGTGTAGTAGGTGTTGCCGTCCTCATCGGTGGCGGTGTCCTGCTTGCCCCGGTTGCCGCAGGCCACATTGATATAGCCCTCAGAGGCATAGGTGGTGGAGGCCTTGGAGTTATTGGAGGAGCCATACCCCGCAGCGCCGGTGTTCAGGATGATGGGCGCGGTGGCGGCGGTATAGACCTGGCCGTTGGAGCTTGTGACCTCCGCCTCGTAGTCGATGACCAGGGAGCCCTTCACAGCGGACTCATAGGTCTCGGCGGTCACATCCTCCACGCCGTCCCCGTCTGTGTCGATGCCGGTGACATAGGCCCCGGGCACGCACACGGACACGCCCTGCTGATCGGGCAGCTCGGGATAGGCCACGGCGGATACCACAGACAGCACCCATGCGTCGGCGCTGGCCGTGTAGCTCCATTCCTGGTCCTCGTTGTTGGCCAGGTTCAGGGTCTCCTCGATGTACTCCTTGTCGGAGGCCACCGATGTGCTGTCCTCCTCCGCGGCAAAGGCGGTCAGTCCGCACAGGGACAGCACCATAGCCAGTGCCAGCGTCAGAGACAGCAGCTTTTTCAGCTTCTTCATTGGGTTTCTCCTTTCAACATAAAGCTAAATTCATTATACACGAAATTATGACTTTCTCTTATGCATTTTATTAATAAATCATGAACGTTACAAGCTTTTCCTGATGTATATCGTTGTAATACGATTTTATAACAGGTGATATATTGATTTGCAGAGAAAGGGACGGCGCATAATCCCCTTATCCGGCGGAAATAAGCGCGGGAGGGCGTGGTTCTTTTTGACAAACAGCGGATAATATCGTATAATTCCACTTATATATGGTCAAAAAAGATTAAAGCACGGGAGGAAAAGCCATGAGCCAGTATGAATCGAGTGGCCGGGGCGGAAGGCATCTCAGACCGTCGGAGGATGAGGATATTCAGGAGAGCCGGTATGAGCGGCAGCAGCCCCGCTCCACGGCCCGTCGTCCCATCGGTGATGGGGACGTACCGGCCCGTCCGTCCGGTCAGGCGGGGGACCGCGCTTCCCGGCAGCAGAGCCGCAGCTATCAGCAGGGGACCCGCAGTGCCCAGACCGCCGGCCGGAGCCCGTCGTCCGGGGGGCGTTCCCCTCAGCCGGCCGACAGGAGCCGCCAGCCCGGCAGCCGGTCCTCCCAGCAGGGCCGCGCCCCGCAGCAGAGCCGGCAGCCGCAAGGGGACAGACGGCCGCCTCAGGGGAGCGGAAGACCGCCTCAGGGCGGCGGACGGCCACCCAGGAGGGGCCGGAATATGCGCCCGTGGCAGATCGCCGGCATTATCCTGTCCGCCGTGCTCATTATCATCGTCACAGTGTTCTGCATCCAGCTGGGACGGCTGGGCATGCTGCCCAATAAATACCGCAACCTGATATGGGTCATCCTGGCGGCTCTGAGCGTCTGCATTCTGGCCCTCCAGCTCCGTCATTCCCGGGCTATCGGCTCCAAGGTGGTGGCGGTTATCCTGGCGGTGATTATGCTGGTGGGACTGATATATATCACCAAGGCCCTGTCCGCCCTGGGGAGCGTGACGGACGTGAGCGTCCAGTATTACAGCATAGGGGTGTATGTTCAGACGGACGACCCGGCGGAGTCCATCACGGACGCATCGGGCTATACCTTCGGCATCTTGACCTCTCTGGACAGGGACAATACGGACGAGTGCCTGGACGCCATCGTGGCGGAGCAGGGCGTGGCTCTGACCGCCGTGGAATATGAGAGCGTGGTGGACCTGGCTACCGCCCTGCTGAGCGGGGATGTGCAGGCCATCGTCATGAACAGCTCCTACCTCAGCGCTTTGTCGGAGGCCAGCAGCGACGGCGATATCTCCGAGGAGCTGGGCCAGTTCTCCGATGAGACGAAGGTCATCTATGAATACACCGTGGAGCGCACCATCGAGCGGGTCGTTTCCGGCATCGCCGCCACCACGGAGGACGGCACCGAGGCCTATACAGGCAGCGACGGCGTCTACAGCATCAGCGAGGACCCCTTCATCGTCTATATCAGCGGCAACGACACCTCCGGCACCCTGGCCAGCACCGGGCGGAGCGATGTGAACATCCTGGCGGTGGTGAACCCGTCCACCCGCCGCATTCTCCTTGTGAACACCCCGCGGGACTACTATGTGACTCTGGCCTTCACCGGCGGCTCCAAGGACAAGCTGACCCACGCGGGCATCTACGGCGTGGACGTGTCCATGCAGGCCCTGGAGGACCTTTATGACATCTCCATCCAATATTACGTCCGCATGAACTTCCCAGGCTTTGAGGAGATCATCGACGCCCTGGGCGGCGTGAGCGTATACTCCGAATACGCCTTCACCAGCACCCATGGGGGCTATACCTTCACCGTGGGCTATAACGACGTGAACGGCGCGCAGGCCCTGGCTTTCGTCCGGGAGCGGTATTCCTTCACCGAGGGAGACCGGCAGCGGGGCAAAAACCAGATGGCGATGATCGAGGCCGTCATCGACAAGGCCCTCTCCTCGGCCATTCTGACCAACTATATGGACGTGATGAACGCCGCCTCCGCCGCCTTCGCCACCAATATGACCCAGAGCGAGATATCCTCCCTGGTGCAGTGGCAGCTGGCCACTGGCGGGAGCTGGACCGTGGACAGCACGGCCGTCACCGGCTCGGACAGCACCGGCACCGTGTATTCCATGGGCAGCACCAACGTCTATCGCATGCTCCCTGACGACGACTCCGTAGCCGCCGCCGTGGAGCTGATAAACGAGGTCCTGGAGGGCAACTGACGGGAACGAAAATTTGCTGTAATTTAATTGACAAATCCGCGCTCGTGCTATAAAATTATGATAGAATTATCCGGGAAAGGGGCTTGACAGGGATGCTGCACGGCGTTAACCTTTGTACGGCACGGCATAATTGCGTCCTGGGACAGGTCCGTCTTTTTTGCGTAACAGAGCGTCTTCCTGCGGGGAAACCACGCGGGGAGGCGCTTATTGCCTTCGGAAAAACCTGTATAGGAGGGATTAAAAAATGAAACAGCGGAAAATCATAACCTGGGCTCTCGTCCTGCTCACGGCCCTGTCCCTGCTCTCCGTGGCCGCCTTCGGGGACGATACGGAGGAGACAGATAACCAGGAGACGATGGAGACATCTTCTAATGGGCAAACACTGACCGCCACAGCCTCTGGAGACGGGTGGACGCTGGACGAGGACGGCGTGCTGACCATTTCCAGCGATACGGGAATGAGCAGCTGGGCAAGCAGCCGTTCCACTTATGCTTCCGATGTGAAATCGGTGGTGATAGAGGCCAGCGTCACAACCATCGGGAACGATGCCTTTCGGGGCTGCACCGGTCTGACCACAATCACGATTCTGGACGGCGTTACAACCATCGGGGGCTATGCCTTTTATGACTGCACCAGTCTGACGAATGTGACCCTCGGCAGCGGGATAACAGAGATTCCGGCATATACGTTCAGTGGCTGTACCTCCCTGACGTCGGTAACAATGAGCTGCGCAGCAAACAAAAACATTGCCGAGAATGCGTTTGATAGTGCGTCAACCACATACACCATAACGCTCACCCACACCTACAGCGACGCCCCGGTCTTTACCTGGGCAGAGGATTACAGTGCCGCCACGGTTACGTTCACCTGTGACGAAGGGGATGATACCGTGACGGAAACCTGCGAGGTGACGAGTAAGACCACCGCCGCCACCTGCACGACGGCGGGGGAGACGGTTTATACGGCCAGCGTCACCTTTGAGGGCGTGACCTATACGGATGAGCAGACGGTTGCCATCCCCGCCACCGGCCATACCTACGATACGAACACCTTTAGCTGGAACTGGTCGGAAGACTACAGCTCTGCCACCATCTCCTTCAGCTGTATCGATTGCGACGACGTCCACACGGAAAATGCCACAGTGACGTCCGAGGTCACGACTGCCGCCACGGAAACGGAAGCGGGTGTGACGGTCTATACCGCTGTTGCTAAATTTAACGACAGGGTATATGCGAACGTACAGGCGGTGACGGACATTTCCGCCACGGGTCACAGCTATGGCGACCCGGTCTTTACCTGGGCGGAGGATGGAAAATCCGCCGTGGCGAGCTTTACCTGCGAGACCTGCGGCGATGTTCAGTCGGTGATAGCCGCGGTGACATCCGAGGTCAAGACCGCCGCCACGGCCGCGGAGGCGGGTGTGACGCTCTACACCGCCGCCGTCACCTTTGACGGCGTGGAGTATACGGACACAAAGGAGCTGGCGGACATTCCCGCCACGGGCGAGGCCACTGAGCCGCCGGCGGAAACGGCTACGCCCAGCGCCTCCCCCACGGCGACGGCTGCCGCAAGCCCCGCCGGCGCGGCCCCGTCCACCGGGGACGAGGCCAGCCCGCTCCTCTGGGCGATTCTGGCCGCAGTATGCGCCGTCGCCCTGGGCGCGGCCCTCGCGCTGGCCCGGAAGGAGAGAACGGCGCGCTAAGCCCCCCGTTGGGCTTTAGGTTTAGGGCGTGACGGATTGTCGTCTAATGTAGTGCTGGTACGGGGGAAACCTCTCCGTCAGCGCCTTTGGCGCTGCCACCTCCCCTTTCAGGGGAGGCATCCTAGTTTGAAGCTGGTTCTTTTCAACTTAGTGCAGTGCAAACAATGCTCTCCTTTGAGGCGCACTTGATTAGACGATTGTTTGCTACACACTACGTTATAGCCTACCAGCCTGCAACAAAGGAGGCCTCCCCTGAAAGGGGAGGGGGACCGCCCGCTAGGGCGGGGGAGAGGTTCCCCCGTAACCGGCACTAACAAAGAGCGCTTCCCACCTGGACGAAAAAATCGCCGGCGAGTGCCCTCCGAAAAAGGGCGCGTAACGGACGCACAACAAAACACCGCACAGCAGCAAACCGGCGGCTGTGCGGTGTTTTTATTCTCTGAAATCTGACTCTATAAAAAATATCTGATTTGAATATTTTAATATGACCAGACCGGCGTATAATAAGACCCATCAGATCAGATAAGGAGGAAAAGACTTATGGAAAAAACGAGATACGAGCTGAACAAGGAGCTGGCGCAGATGCTGAAGGGCGGCGTGATCATGGATGTCACCACCCCGGAGCAGGCCCGGATTGCCCAGGAGGCGGGGGCCTGCGCGGTGATGGCGCTGGAGCGCATTCCGGCGGATATCCGCGCCGCCGGCGGCGTGGCCCGGATGAGCGACCCGGCGCTGATACGCAGCATCCAGGAGGCGGTGTCCATCCCGGTGATGGCAAAATGCCGCATCGGCCATTTTGCGGAGGCCCAGGTGCTGGAGGCGCTGGAAATAGACTACATCGACGAGAGCGAGGTGCTGTCCCCGGCGGACGATGTATATCACATTCAAAAGACCCAATTCAAGGTTCCCTTTGTGTGCGGGGCGCGGAATCTGGGAGAGGCTCTGCGGCGCATTGCCGAGGGCGCGGCCATGATTCGCACCAAGGGCGAGCCGGGCACCGGCGACGTGGTGCAGGCCGTGCGCCATATGCGGGCTATGAACGGGGAGATACGCCGGGTGCAGAGCCTGCGGCCGGATGAGCTGGCGGAGGCGGCCAAGGAGCTTCAGGCGCCCCTGTCCCTGGTGGAGTATGTCCACGAAAACGGGCGGCTCCCGGTGGTGAACTTCGCCGCCGGCGGCATCGCAACCCCGGCGGACGCGGCCCTGATGATGCAGCTGGGGGCGGAGGGCGTTTTCGTCGGCTCCGGCATTTTCAAATCCGGCGACCCGGCCCGCCGCGCGGCGGCCATTGTCCAGGCTGTGACCAACTATACGGACGCGAAGAAGATTGCGGAGGTGTCCGCCGGTCTGGGCCAGGCCATGGTGGGCATCAACCAGGAGGAGATAAAGCTTATCATGGAAGAACGGGGCGTTTGACATGGACATCGGCATCCTGGCCCTGCAGGGGGCCTTCGCGGAGCACGCCGCCATGCTGGACCGCCTGGGGGCGGGTCACTTCGAGATAAGGAACCGGGCCGCCCTGGAGCGGCCCATGGACGGACTCATCCTCCCCGGCGGGGAGAGCACGGTCATGGGAAAGCTGCTGCGGCAGCTGGGCTTATATGAGCCGCTGCGCACGCGCATCGCCGGGGGCCTGCCGGTATTCGGAACCTGCGCGGGGCTGATACTCCTGGCGGAGCAGGTGGAGGGGGGTGAGCCCTGCTTTGAGACCATGGATATCCGGGCGGTGCGGAATGCCTATGGCCGCCAGCTGGGCAGCTTTCACGCCGTCAGTCTCTTTGACGGTCAGCCCATCCCCATGACCTTTATCCGGGCCCCCTATATCGGCGGGGTGGGGCCGAAGGCCCGGGCGCTGGCCCAGGTGGATGGCCGGGTCGTGGCCGCCCGCCAGGATAACCAGCTTGTCACTGCCTTCCACCCGGAGCTGGACGGAGACCTGACGGTGCATACGCTGTTTTTGGATATGTGCCGGAAGGGCGGTGGCGCGCAGGCGGCATCGTAAACGCAAAACCCCCGATTCCACGGACGGGCGGGAGCCGTTGTCCGGGGAATCGGGGGTTTATTATGTAAACTTATTTCTTCTTCCGCTCGCCGACCTTCATGCCTGTCACGGTCACATAGGCCACCTGGTTTCCCGGGTCGTCGGTCACGGTAACGGAGAAAAGGCAGGTCTGGCGGCCTGTGCGTATCTCCCTGGCCTCGGCGGTCAGGGTCTTGCCCGGGGAGGCGGTGAGGAAGTGTATCTCCGCGGCGGAGGAGACGAAAACGTCCCTGTCGAAATTGGAGGCCACCCCAAAGGCGAAATCCGCCAGAGTGAATATCGCCCCGCCCATGGGGACGCCCAGGCTGTTTTGATGGGCCGGCGTCAGGGCCATGGAGCAGCGGGCATATCCGTCGCCTACCGCGTCGATCACGCAGCCGGTCACCTCCGTGGCAAAGGTGGTAGTGTAAAAAGCGTGCCGCGCCCGTTCCAGATCTGTCATATACTATGCCTCCTATTTTGGGCGTTCATTCCTGTTTGTTATACCACATATCGTATCGAAAGGCAAATTCAAATCGTATGTGGCGGCGGAAAGCCGCAAAATATGCCCTTCATTCCCCACCAGCTTGATATTTTTTGGCATTTGTGGTATGTTTTTATGGGAATCATCCCCCCGGAGGAGCAATATTATGTCCCACGATGGCAGGAAAAGGAAAAAGAGAAGATACCGCCTGCGGCCCTGGCAGCGGCTGGGACTGGTGGCGGTGCTGGTCCTTGTCTTTGCGGTGAGCAGTACTCTGTTCATGGACTTTGACCGGGCTGCCCCGGAGGACGAGGAGGAGACGGTGTCCGCCGGCTCCGGCTGGACGGACTCCGTGTATGCCTATGTCCTGGCGGAGGACGGCTCCCTGACCGCCACGGTCTATAACGAGGGTCTGGCGGAGGCGTATCAGTGCGGCCGGGGCGCTTATGTGGAAATAGAGAGCTGGACGCCCTTCGTTTCGGAGACGGGGGAGGAGTATTACCACATCTACTATAACGGGGATTACGGCTATATCCTCTGCGAATACATTACGGACGACCGCTCCGACCTTTTGCAGGAGAGCATCGTCTATGTGCGCACGCCGGTGATGCTGCTTGCGGAGCCGGACAGCGTGGAGACCGGCGGCCTGGCGGAAAAGGGTGATATGCTCCAGGTAGTGGGCTACGACTATTTCTGCGATGACGGCACCGTGCATATGTACGAGGTGATGATGGGCTCGGAGATCGGCTGGATCAAGGCGGACTATGTGGTATCCACCTATGCGGAAAGCATGGAGAACTGGACGAACGAGAATAACGTCTATGCGACCCATGTCTCCCGGGGAGACAGCTACGGCGGTGGCGACGCGGCGGATCTGGATTACTGGCCCCACGAGAAAGGCGATTTTGCCGACGAGGGCAATGAGATGCCGGAGAGCGTCTATGCGCTGTATATCAACGCCGAGGATGCGAACCCGGAGACGATGGCGGAGTATATCGCCCTGGCGGAGGGAACGGAGATCAATGCCTTTGTGATCACCGTCTTTGACGACGGGATAGTGGCCTATCCCTCCGACGTGCTGGACAGCTATGGGATAATGGACAGCTACTCCTGCGGAAATACCCTGGAGGAATTCACCCAGGCGATACAGATGGCTCAGGACGCCGGATATTACTGCGTGGCCCGGATAACCTGCTTCCGGGATCAGGTCCTGGCCCAGGCGTATCCGGAATGGGCCATTTCGGATTTGAACGGGGTGCCGATGGAGCTGAACGGCTCCTACTGGCCCAGCGTATACTGCCGGGAGGTCTGGGAGCTGAAGGTGTCCCTGGCCATCGAGGTGGCAGATACCTTCGGCTTCAATGAGATACAATTCGACTATGTGCGCTTCCCGGATTACATCATCAACTATGAGGAGGAGGGCACCGTAGACCTGAAAAATACCTATGATGAGTCCAAGGCCCAGGCGGTGCAGCGGTTTCTGACCTATGCGACGGACATTCTCCATGATCATGGGGTCTATGTGGCGGCGGATGTGTTCGGAGAGACCTCCAATACCTATGTGGCTCCCTACGGCCAGTACTGGCCGGCCATCAGCACGGTGGTGGATGTGATATGCGGGATGCCATACCCCGACCATTTCAGCTCTTACTATTCCGGCGGGAGCTATTACGTTCCCTATAAGCACCCCTATGAGATGCTGAACGACTGGGCCCAGCGGGTGGCCCTGCGGCAGAACGAATGCTCCTCTCCGGCGGTCGTCCGCACCTGGCTGCAGACCTGGGACGACTCCAACTATGAGTATGACAGCTGGGCCATCCAGCGGCAGATCGTGGGCCTGTACGATGCGGACATCACCGGCGGCTATATGCTCTGGCATGGCTATGGAAGCCTGTATGTGGCGGATAAGCTGGAGGGCGTTATCGAGTACGACTACTATACCCTCTATCTGGAGGCCGAGGAGGCCGGCGAGCTTTTGTCTGACTATATGGGCGTGGACACAAACGAGGACTGATGCCCGGAATTGACAAGCCTCCGGCCCTGTGGTAAGCTGTCGTTGTGATCTAATATTTGCATGAAGGAGTGTTTCATCATGGAAAAACTGACTGGTGCGACCCCGGCGCTGGGTCCCTATTCCGCAGGCGTAAAGGCAGGAGGACTGGTGTTCGTGTCCGGACAGATACCCACGGACGCGGCCGGTAATCTGCCGGAGGGCATAGAGGCCCAGGCGGAGCAGAGCATTCTGAACGTGAAGGCCGTTCTGGAGGCCGGCGGCAGCGATCTGCAGCATGTGGTGAAAACCACCGTGTTTCTCCGGGATATGGAGGACTTCGCCAAGGTGAACGAGGTCTATGCCCGGTACTTCAACGGCGAGGTGCAGCCTGCCCGTTCCTGCGTCCAGGCGGCGAAGCTGCCGAAGGATATGCCCCTGGAGATCGAGGCCATCGGCGTAGTCGTGAAATAAGGGCCCGGGGGCCATGTACGCGTTTACCGTCAACGGCGTCCCCGTCCGGACGGAGCGGGATATGAAGCTGCTGCCCTATCTGCGGGACGAGCTTCATCTCACCTCCGTCAAGGACGGGTGCAGCCAGGGCGTATGCGGCGCCTGCACCATTCTGGCCGACGGCCGTCCGGTGCGGGCCTGCGTGCTGACCACCGCCAAGGCCAGTGGGAAAAATATAACCACCTGCGAGGGGCTTTCCCCTTATGAGCGGGAGGCTTTTGTATACGCATTTTCTCACTGCGGGGCCGTTCAGTGCGGCTATTGCACCCCGGGCATGGTGATGGCGGCGAAGGCGCTGCTGGATGGAAATAAAACCCCCATCCGGCAGGAGGCGGCTAAGGCCGTTCGGGGGAACCTGTGCCGCTGCACTGGCTATGTGAAGATTGTGGACGCTATCCTGCTTGCCGGAAGGCTGCTGGCCTCCGGGGAGCCTGTGCCAAAGGACGAGGCGGCCGCCCTGCTGGGAGAGCGTATGCTGCGGGTGGACGCCCCGGACAAGGCCGTCGGCCGGGCGGAGTACGCCGGAGACGTATACCTGGACGGCATGGTCTATGGCTCCGCCGTCCGCAGCGCGTATCCCCGGGCGCGGGTGCTTGCCGTTCATAAGGAGAAGGCCCTGGCCCTGGAGGGGGTCCTGTGCGTTCTGACGGCGGAGGATGTGCCGGGGACGAATAAGATCGGCCATTTGAAGCAGGACTACGACGTGATGATTCCCGTGGGGGAGATCACCCACTTCCGGGGGGATGCGGTAGCCCTTGTATGCGCCGAGACGCCGGAGCTGCTGGCTCAGGCCAAGGCGCTGGTGGAGGTGGAATATGAGCCTCTCCCCGCCGTGCTGGATCTGGAGAGCGCCCGGAAGGGGGATATCATCGTCCATCAGGAGATGGGGGAGGAGACCAACTGCTTCGCGGAGACCCATGTCGTCCGGGGCCATGCGGACGAGGTTATCGCCGGGTCAAAATATGTTGTCACCACCCACTATTCCACCCCGGAGACGGAGCATGCCTTTCTGGAGCCGGAGAGCGCTGTGGCCCGGCCCTGGGAGGATGGGGTGCAGGTGTTTTGCGGGGATCAGGGCATTTATCAGACCCGGAAGGAGGTCGCCCAAATGCTGGGCCTGGCCCAGGAACAGGTACGGGTCACGGCCAAAATGGTGGGCGGCGGCTTCGGGGGCAAGGAGGATATGTCCGTCCAGCACCACGCGGCCCTGCTGGCCTGGCACACAGGGCGTCCGGTGAAGGTGACGCTGACGCGGGATGAGTCCATTCTTATCCACCCCAAGCGGCACGGCATGGAGATGGATTTCACCACCGCCTGCGACGAGACGGGCAGACTTACCGCCATGAAGGCTGTCCTGCTGACGGATTCCGGGGCCTATGCCTCCCTGGGCGGGCCGGTTTTGCAGCGGGCCTGCACCCACGCCGCCGGGCCGTACAACTATCAGGACGTGGACATCCTGGGCCGGGCCTATTACTCCAACAACCCGCCCTGCGGGGCGTTCAGGGGCTTCGGAGTGACCCAGTCCTGCTTCGCCACGGAGATGAATCTTAACCAGCTGGCAAAGCTGGTGGGCATCAGCCCCTGGGAGATACGATATAAAAATGCCGTCCGCCCCGGGGATACGCTGCCCAACGGCCAGATAGCGGGGCCGGATACCGCCCTGACGGACTGTCTGGAGGCGGTGAAGCCCTATTTGGACCAATACCCCCAGGCGGGGGTGGCCTGCGCCATGAAAAACAGCGGCGTGGGTGTGGGCATCCCGGACATTGGCCGGGTGCGGCTGGTGATACGAAAGGGCCTGGTGGAGATCCATTCCAGCGCCGCCTGTATCGGCCAGGGGATGGGCACCGTCCTGACCCAGATCGTCGGGGAGACGGCGGGCCTGGACCGGACCTTGCTGCGGTATTTCCCGCCGGATACGGCGGATTCCCCGGATGCGGGGAACACTACCGCCTCCCGCCAGACTCTGTTCACCGGGGAGGCCTGCCGCCGGGCGGCCATCGCGCTGCAGGACGCCCTGGAAAACGCCTCTCTTGATAAGCTGGAGGGGCGGGAGTTTCTGGGGGAATATCTGGGCGAGACCGACCCCATCGGTTCGGATAAGGATAACCCCGTCTCCCATATCGCCTATGGCTACGCCGCCGAGGTGGTCATATTGGGAGAGGGTGGAAAGATATCCCAGGTGGTCGCCGCCCATGACGTGGGCCGGGCCGTAAACCCCACCGCTCTGGAGGGACAGATAGAGGGCGGGGTAGTCATGTGCCTGGGCTGGGCCTTGACGGAGCGCTTCACCCTGATAGACGGTCAGCCCCAGGAGAAGCTGGGGACGCTGGGCCTGCTCCGGGCCGATCAGATACCGGAGATCACCACAGTCATCGTGGAGAAAAACCCCTCCGACCTGGCCTGCGGGGCCAAGGGCGTAGGGGAGATCGCCGCCATCCCGGCGGCTCCGGCGGCGGCGCTGGCCTATTGGAACCGGGACGGTATCCTCCGCACCAGCCTTCCCCTGGAGGGGACACCGTACAGCCGGAGAAAATAACCATCGCATACAGAGGAAAGCCGCTGCAATTTCGCTGACGAGTTCATTTTGGGTTCATACTTTCCGGGTATACTATCGTAAAAAACTCGGAAAGGAAGCTGCACGTGGACAACGATAAGATCACACCCACCATCCAGAGCTCTCTCCGGCACATTCTGAAAATGCCGAAGGAATGCTACGGAGCCAGCGGCGTTGTGGTCAATGGCCGCCGCATCAAGAGCCTGGTGTTCACCACGGACGTGGCCATCATCCGCAACTGCGACGCGGACGCGGTGTTCGCCGTCTATCCATTCACGCCCCAGCAGGCCATCAGCGAGGCGCTTGTGCGCTATTCCTATATCCCGGTGTTCTGCGGCGTGGGCGGCGGCACTACCAAGGGAATGCGCACCGTAGGACTGGC
This sequence comes from Oscillospiraceae bacterium, assembly GCA_021203045.1. GTDB lineage: Bacteria > Bacillota > Clostridia > Oscillospirales > Oscillospiraceae > CAJOIG01. The sequence continues at coordinate 21,908 of JAJQBY010000139.1, forward strand.
GAGGGATGTGGAGTGTCAGGGCGCCATGGGCGTGGTGCTGAACGCCCCCATTACCAATCTGAACCTGCTGGCTGTGGCAAAGGCTGTGGATATCCCGGTTATCATCACCGTGGTGAATGAGGAGACGGACATTGCCCAGCGCCTTGCCTCCGGCGCGTCCATCCTGAACGTGGCCGGCGGCCCGAGCACCCCTGATATTGTTCGGCGGATACGAGAGGATTTCCCGGATGTGCCCATCATCGCCAGCGGCGGCAACACCGGGGAGATGATAAAAAAGACCATCGCCGCCGGCGCGAACGCCATCACCTATACCCCGTCCTCTACGGCGGAGCTGTTCAAGTCGATGATGCAGCGGTATCGGGAGCAATAACACTCATCAGGGATAAAAGCTTTGCTTTTATCCCTGATGAAGGGGCAGCGGCCTGACCTGCGCACTCAGCGTCCGCCTGCGGCGGCCACTTCGCACACTCCCAGGCTGAGAAGAATTTTTTTGCCACGTACACGCCGCGGCAAAAAATGATTTGATTTTATTCGCCGCTGCGGCGGCGAACTCTGCGAGGCTTTTTGGAAAATTTACACCAAGCGCGAAAACCACCGGCATGAAGCGGAAAACGCTTCGTGCCGGTGGCTTTTATCGCAGGTGGGTGTTTTTATATAGCAGCGGTCAGCAGCTGCCGGTTTTTCCAGCGGCCGGTGGCAAAGTATATCCAGCCGCATATGACGGATACAAAGCCGGCCAGGGCGCTGCCCCACCAGTAGCCGTACAGCCCCATGCCCATGGGAATGGCCAGTAGCAGGCTCAGGCCGATGCGGGCCACCACGCCGTCCGCCAGGGCGATGACGAAGTTCAGCTTCACATTCCCCACGCCGCTGATAAGACCCAGTACCGGGGCCATCAGGGCGAAGGACAGGTACATCCACGTCAGGATGAACATATAATCCGGAGCCATGGCCAGCACCGCCTCATCCGAGGAGAAGATACCGAACACTGTCTGGGGAAACAGCAGACACAGGGCGGACAGGATGACCCAATAGGCAAGGCATATCCCTGTGGATACAAACAGGGACTTTTTCACCCGCTCCGGCTTTCGGGCGGCGATGTTCTGCCCTGTGACAGTGGCTTCCGCCGTCTGCATGGAATTTGTGATGATGTTGCAGAGGGAATAGAGCTTATTCCCTACGCCGCTGACCGCTGAGGCCACTACGCCATAGACGTTTACCCAGGCGTTCACGAACATCATGGAGATGTTAATGGCGATCTGCATGAAGGCCAGGGGCGCCGCCAGGCTGATCACGACCCGCAGGGTGCGCTTGTGTATACGGAAGCTCTCCCGTTTGAAGTCGAAGCCGAAGGTCTCCCGGTGCTTATAAAGGTAGATAAGGGCAAAGAGGAAGCTGGCGAGCTGGGCGATGGAGGTCGCTATGCCTGCACCCTTGGCCCGCATGCCCAGGCCCCAGACCAGAACCAGATCCAGAATCATATTGGTGACGGCCGCCGCTGCGATGATGTACATGGGCCGGGTGGAGTCTCCCATGCCCCGCAGCACGGCGCAAAGGGTACCGTAGCCATAGGTGAAGGGGATGCCCAGGCAGCACCAGAACATATACTCCGTTGCGTCTGTCCAGGCCTCGCTGGGGGTGTTCAGGAGCCGCAGAACGGGGTTTTTGAATATGAGGCCCAGCGCAGTGACTATCACTGCCAAAATGACCGTGAAGGACAGGGAGGTACCTATGGTGCGGCGTACGCCCTGCGTATCTCCGGAGCCTACCTGCTGAGATATAAGGATCTGGCAGCCGCTGCCCAGGCCGATGCCAAGGGCGTACAGCAGGAAGGTGATCTGCCCGGCGATGGAGACGGCGCTCAGCCCCTCGCTGCCCACCACCTGGCCCACCACGGCCAGGTCCACCAGGTTATACAGGGTCTGCAGCAGGTTCGCCAGGGCAAGGGGGGCGGCATAGAGGAATATCTGCTTTGCCAGCGGCCCCTGTGTCAGGTCGTTTATCATGGTTTTTTGCTTCATTGCGTTCAATATAAAATGGCCGGAGCCGTTCCTTTCTGAAAATTCGAATTCATTGCATAAGGCGCTTATGAATTTGAACTCCCGAAAACCCAGCAGGGCTTCCGGGAGTTATCTTGTGTTTCCGTAAAACCGCCTCACCTGGTTTCCCAGGTGAGGCAGCGGTGTGATCAGAACAGGCCGATGACGTTGAAGGCAACGATCAGGCCGGAGAACACGATGGACACGGTGGAGCACAGCTTGATCAGGATGTTCAGGCTGGGGCCGGAGGTGTCCTTGAAGGGGTCGCCCACAGTGTCGCCTACAACGGCGGCCTTGTGCTGCTCGGAGCCCTTGCCTCCGTGGTTTCCACGCTCGATGTACTTCTTGGCGTTATCCCAGGCGCCGCCGGCGTTGGACATGAACACCGCCATGGCGAAGCCGGTGACGGACACGCCGCCCAGCAGACCCACGACGCCGGTGGGCCCGAGGATCAGGCCGGTGACGATGGGAACGATGATAGCGAGCAGGGCGGGAATGACCATCTCATGCAACGCGCCCTTGGTGCACAGGGAAACGCAGGTGGAGTAGTCGGGGTCGGCCTTGTATTCCATGATGCCGGCGATTTCCCGGAATTGGCGGCGGACCTCCTGCACAATGGACTGGGCTGCGGTCTGCACCGCGCTCATGGTGAAGGCGGAGAACACGAACACCAGCATGGCGCCGATGAACAGGCCCACCAGGACGGTCGGGCTGGTCAGGGTGAAGTTCAGAACCACGTCGGTCTTCTCCTGCACGATGTTCACATAGGACACCAGCAGGGCCAGAGCGGTCAGGGAAGCGGAGCCGATGGCGAAGCCCTTGCCGGTAGCGGCGGTGGTGTTGCCAAGGGAGTCCAGGGCGTCGGTACGGTCCCGGACCTCCTCCGGCAGACCGGCCATCTCGGCGATGCCGCCGGCGTTGTCGGCCACGGGGCCGTAAGCGTCCGTCGCCAGGGTGATGCCCAGGGTGGACAGCATGCCCACGCCGGCGATGCCGATGCCGTAAAGACCCTGGTTGAAAGCGGCGGTGAACTGGCCGTTCCCGTCCACGATGGTGGCGGAGCCGCCGGCAGCGAAGTAGCTGATAAGAACAGCGGCGCCCACGATCAGGATGGAGGCCATGGTGGACTTCAGGCCCAGGGAGATGCCGCCGATGATGATGGTGGCGGAGCCGGTCTCGGAAGCCGCAGCCAGGTTCTGGGTGGGCTTGTAGTTATCGGAGGTGAAGTACTCGGTGAAGTAGCCGATGGCGGTGCCGCCGATCAGGCCGCACAGGATGGCTACATAGATGCCCCAGCAGTGATTTTCAGGGCCCATGATGAAGTAGCAGAGGGGCGCGGCCAGAACAGCGCTCAGGATGGCGGCGCTGTAGGTGCCGGTGCGCAGGCTCTTCAGCAGGCTCAGCTGGGTGGCGTCCTCCTTGGTCTTTACCAGGAAGCTGCCGATCAGGGAGCAGATGATGCCGCAGACGGCCAGGGCCAGGGGCAGGAGCATACCGGCCCAGCTGTATCCGGCCACAGCGCCCAGGGCGAAGGTCGCCAGGATGGAGCCCACATAGCTCTCATACAGGTCGGCGCCCATACCGGCCACGTCGCCCACGTTGTCACCCACGTTGTCGGCGATGGTGGCGGGGTTACGGGGGTCGTCCTCAGGAATGCCGGCCTCTACCTTGCCCACCAGGTCAGCGCCCACGTCGGCGGCCTTGGTGTAGATGCCGCCGCCCACACGGGCGAACAGAGCCATAAAGGAAGCGCCCATGCCGTTCATGACCATGATGTTGGCCATGGTGGTGGCGTCCATGTGGCCTATGTATTTCAGACCGAAGAACCAGAGGGTGATGTCCAGCAGGCCCAGGCCCACAACGGTGAAGCCCATGACGGTGCCGGAGGAGAAGGCCACGTTCAGACCCTTGTTCAGGCCCTCCTGGGCCGCATTGGCGGTGCGGGCGTTGGAGTTGGTGGCGATCTTCATGCCGATCAGGCCTGCCAGCATGGACCAGATGCCGCCGGTCAGGAACGCGAAGGGCGTTACCCGGGAGAGCATCTGCCCCTTGGAGGCAAAGGCGATGATGAGCAAAATGACGAACACGACGGCAAATACCTTGGCCACAGTGGTGTACTGCGCCTTCAGGTAAGCGTTGGCGCCCTCGCGGATGGCGGAAGCGAGCTTGACCATCTTCTCGTTGCCTTCAGAGAACTTCATGACCTTGTTTCTCTGCAGGGCGGCGAAGATGAGCGCGATCGCCGCACCCACGAAGCCGATCCAGAACAGGTTTTCAACCATTTTGAAACCACTCCTATCAGTAAGTATTCAGACTTATTAATAATATACTGTTCCGGCGTTTTTTTCAAATAAAACTTTTCATTTCCGGAAAAAATATATTTTTTTGTAAAATATAGCAATTCCCTCTAGGCTGGTTTATAATAAAGTTATAAAAAACGCACGAAATAAACGGCCTGTTTTTGGCGGGAAAATATGGAAAGGGGAGCTGACCATGCGGCAGGTAAGAGGCTTACGCTGCGTATTATGCGGAAAGGAGCAGAAAGCGGCTGCGGACGCCACTACATGTCCCCATTGCGGGGGCATATTGGACGTGGTATACGACTATGACTATATCCGCTCCGTGACAAGTCCGGAGGAGATATCCCGGAGCGGGGACTATACCATGTGGCGGTACAGGCCCTTCCTTCCGGTGGAGGCGGATACGTCCCTCCCGCCCCTGGCGGTGGGGTGGACGCCGCTGTATCCAACGCCCCGGCTGGGGGAGGCGCTGGGCCTGTCCCGCCTGTGGCTCAAGGACGACGGCCAGAACCCTACGGCCAGCCTGAAGGACAGGGCCTCCGCCCTGGCGGTGGCGAAGGCGGTGGAGGCGGGGTATGACACCGTGGCCTGCTCCTCCACGGGGAACGCCGCATCCTCCCTGGCGGGAAGCGCCGCCGCCGCGGGACTGAAATCCTATATCTTCGTGCCGGAGCGGGCCCCGGCGGGCAAGCTGACCCAGCTTCTCATCTTCGGGGCCACGGTCATATCCGTTCAGGGCAATTATGAGCAGACCTTTGCCCTGAGCCGGGACGCCATAGAAAAATACGGCTGGTATAACCGCAATGCGGCCATAAACCCCTATCTGATGGAGGGGAAAAAAACCGTGGCCCTGGAGATCGCGGAGCAGCTGGGCTGGCAGGCCCCGGACTATGTGGCCCTGTCCGTGGGGGACGGCTGCACCATCGCCGGGGTGTGGAAGGGCTTCCGGGATCTTTACGCCGCCGGATTTATCCAAAAGCTGCCCCGGCTTATCAGCGTGCAGGCGGAGCGCACCTGTCCCATCAACCGGGCGGTGGAGACGGGCCGCCCCTGGGAGCCCATGGAGGAGAACACCCTGGCCGATTCCATCGCCGTGGGCGTGCCCCGGAACCCAGATAAGGCCATCGCCGCCATTCGCCAGTCGGACGGTCTCGCCGTGGAGGTATCCGACCAGGAGATACTGGACGCCATGGCCCTGGTGGGCTGCACCTGCGGGGTGTTCGCGGAGCCGGCCGGGGCCGCCGGGACGGCGGGGCTTATAAAGCTGTGCCGGATGGGGAAAATTCCCAGGGATGCCGCCGTGGTCTCCATCGTCACAGGAAACGGCCTGAAGGATACGGCGAACGGCATGAAGGCCGCCGGGGAGCCTATCCGCCTGCCGCCGGATATCGGCCTGCTGGAAAAGGTCCTGTCGTGATCGCCGCCGTTCTGCTGGCCTCCGGCCGGGGCAAGCGCTTCGGCCCGGATAAGCTGCTGTATGAGGTGGAGGGCGTTCCCATAGCGGAGCGGGCCTTCCGCGCCCTGCCTCCGGATATGCCGGCCCTTGTGGTGACGGGGGACAACCGGGTGGGGGCTTTGGCCCGGCGGCATGAAAATATCACCGTGGTGGAAAATACCGGCGGGCGGGACGATATATCTCTCACCATCCGCCTGGGCCTGCAGGCCCTGCCGGCAGATACGGAGGCCGCCCTTTTCTGCGTATGCGATCAGCCCTGGCTGACGAGGGCGAGCGTGGAGCGCCTTCTGGCCGCGTTCCGGGCGGAGCCGGAGGGGATATACGTCTTGGCCTGGGAGGGAAGGATGGGAAACCCCTGCCTGTTTCCCCGAAAATATTTCCCGGAGCTTGCCGCCCTGGAAAACGATCAGGGCGGCAAAGCCGTGATCGCTCGCCACCCGGAGGCGGTGCGCTGCGTGCAGGCCCTGGACCCCAGGGAGCTGGAGGATTTGGATATACGGCCGGGAGAGAGAAATATAGACGGAAATATAAAGCAGATATAAGGAGGAACGTAAAAATGTCAAAAAATCTCCAAAAACGCACAAAACACAAAGTCTGGAGGAGTGTCATGAGCATTGTAATGCTGTTTGTGATTGTTGTAGGAACGACAGCCGGATGTCAGATGGAGGAAGAGGCCGATTCCTATGCAGCAAGCGAGGAGAAATACACGGGAAATGAGAGTGATGCCTCTGCGGACATTGAGGAGGATTACACGGAAAGCGAAGAGAATACCTCGTATGCGGATGTGGATGGCGAGATAGAGGATATATCAGAGTCGGAACAGACCGTTAATATCTACGCTCTGTACGCGGAAGTCGTTCAGGAATATGAGGACACCTACGGAGAGCTAGAATTTTACGAACAGACAGACTATAACTCTATAGAATATACTGGTGTATTTCTACTGGAATTAGTGGACTTTGATCAGGATGGCATTGAGGAACTTATCATTGGCTATTCTATTCCAGACAGCTTCGGCCAAGGATCCGTATGGCCTTATCTGGACGTTTGGAGGTTAGAGGATGGTGAACCTGTTCTGGCTTATGAGGGTGCTATTATCGAACATGGTGATATTAGCAGACACTGTGCATTCACGCTGATGGATGGAAAATATTACCTTCTTGTTGGGCAGGAAGGATATGACATAAATCTCACTCTTCTGACACTAGTGGATGGGGAATTCGTTGCAGATATGACAATAGCGTTTGAAAACTCCACTGGAAATGATGTAACTTACACATTAAATGGATATGAAGTGGATGAAGAAACCTGTAGGAACACATACAATCAGATATACGCTGGATGCCCATATTATTATTATTCGGAATGGGCGGATGGATGTTTTTGCGGAACAATCTTTGAAAGCTCTACTTATACTGCTGATGATTTAATTGATCATTTGAGTGAAGTGAAGCAATTGATTGGACTTGAGGAACAGGAGACCGATCTGACGGCATACGCCAGCGTTGTGCAGCAATATGAGGACAGCTACGGCACCATTGGCTATAATACCTACTACCAGAACCAGGAGGCCCAGACGGGGGAGGCCTATATGCTCACGGGCCTGTGCCTGGTGCAGCCCATCGATTTTGACGGGGATTCCGTTTATGAGCTGCTGATCGGCTATGGGGAGACGGTCGATGCGTCCACCGGACAGACGGAGGTATACGGGGACGTGTGGGGGCTGGATGGCGATACCCCCGTCCTGCTCTACAGCGGAGCCAGCTTCCCGGGGGAGTCGTACTATAATGCGATTGCCTATAAGAATGAGGACGGCGTATATTATCTTTACGATGGATATTCTGAAAACAGATTTGCCCACGTTGATATTTATTGCCTGACGGATGGGAGCTTCACGAAGGTCTATACGCTGGAGGCGGATTTCTCCGGCGACAGCCCGCTCTATACCCTGAACGGGACGGCGGTCAGCATGACCGAGTATGCGGGATATGTCTCCGACGGCCTTACAGAATTTTATGCCCAGGTTTCCAGTCTGGAAGCTTTCGAGACCTGCCGGGCCGATCTGGAATCGACGTGCAGCGAGATGGGACTGCAATAACATTTTCCGCCGCTGTGCGGTTGCGCAATAAACAATCAAGAGTTCGGAGGAAAAACAAATGGCAAGAACAGAAAATAATCGCAGAGGACGGAAACGCTGGCGGATTGTGGTGATCGTGGTCCTTTGCCTGCTGGTGTGTGCGTTCATTGGGCTGATGAAGCTGGGACAGGGAAGCCAGGACGATGCCAGCATCGAGAAGGGAACAGCTCTGACGGATGAGGAGGCGGAGAGCATCACGTTTGGGGATATCTCCGATGAGGATTGGGAGATATTTGAATCTGCCAACGAGGAGCTCAGTCAGATTATTGCGTCGTACTCCAACGAGGACGGCTATATCGACCCCGACGATACGGAGGCAGTGCTAAATGCTGTAACGGAGCAGGTGGACGCGCTGTATGAGAACGGGACGGTAACATATTACCTTTGCACTTCGGATACGATAAGCTTTGAATTCGCCAGCGGGATCGCGGCCTTATATACGCCGGCCCTGGAGGGCTATGCCGCCGGAGGTGGGGACACCACTATTTTGGCGTTTGATATATTCTCTGACGAGGAATTCCAGGGAGAAGGCAAAGATTGGTTTGGAGAATACAGCGATAAGGGAACCGGTTATTATCAGGCCGCAGGCAGATTAGCGTCAGAATTACAGGAGGCCATTTCCGGCTCGTACGTCTACACCTGGGTGGGAGAAGCGGCAGATTTGGATGCGCTGCGTGATCTTCCGGAAGCAGATATTCTGCTTTGGAATGGTCATGGAGTATTCTGTAACGATGCTTATCCGGTTTTGGTCACGCAAGAAAGAGACATGGGCGGATTGATAGAAGCATCATATAACTGCTATATACGCGACTTTGTTTACTTAACAGGTGACCCGGGTTATTGGGCGATCACGCCGAGTTTTGTGAGAAAGTATATATCGTTAGATCAGGGGCTTGTTTACCTTAACGCATGCCAAAGCGGAAGAAACGATGAACTGGCGAACGCTTTTTTATACAGTGGCGCGGAGGTCGTTTTTGTAAACGTAGGAGGTGATGTATGGGCTTTTTACGGTCAATGGATGATGAAAACGATCATGGAATATATGTCCGGGGAATATGACGGCATATATCACACGGCGGCAGAATCGCTGTTTTTGGCAAATGGGGTGCTGTCTAATTTCTGCTCGGGCATCGGCGGTGTGGATGAGCTGACCCTTTGGAACACGACTGGAGACAGAGAGTGGTTTTCGTCCACCTATGGAAGCTTTTCATCTTTGGATGAATTTCTTCAAAAGGTAACCGGCGGAACGCATGTGGAATACCGTGGCAACGGCGACTATACGCTCTGCCCCTGCATCCGGGGCGAGGTAACCTTTGCGGAGGGCATGACGGAGGATGAGATCGAGGAGGTCCTGTCGTCTGGGCTGACGGTTCAGCTGACGAAGGAGGACGGCTCATCCCTGGTGACTGCAGACGTGAATGAGGATGGAACGTTTTATTTCAACGATGTCGAGGCCGAAACAACGTATGTGATATCTTCGTATGGGATTGCTGAACAGTCTGTTACGGTGAGAGTGGAGAAGCACAGCTATGCAGAGGTATCCTTGGAGTACTCCAAGCGGGTGACCCTGGAGGGGTACGTATACGATACGGACGGAGCGCCGCTCTCCGGGGTGACGGTGAGCGCGGATATGACGGGGGGCTCTAATCTGTGGGGTGGTGAAACCCAGACCAACGATGAGGGATATTATGCGCTGGAGGTCTACGGGGAAAACACATACGCGCTGACCTACAGCAAATCCGGCTATACGAAGCAGGAGACCACCTTTGAGATAACCTCCGAGATGTTTGAGGAAGCGCAGGCGGGGGTACCCTGTACGCTGGAGGATGTGGAGCTATCGTTTGACCTCTATGCCCGATACGCGGAGATCGTTCAGGAATACGAGGATGCTCACGGTGCATTTAATCTTCAGCAATTAGGCTGGTGTGTCAGTGCTGAAGGCGTGAATTATTTGCAGCTTGTAGACATGGACGGCGATGGAGTGGAGGAATTGCTCATAGGATATATGGATTCCTTCACTACCAGCTATTTTATCGAGGTCTGGACGTATAAAGAGGATGAGGCCAAGTGTGTAGGGAACATTGAATGCTACTTGCGAGGCATTGAGGTCGTTGGTGTGTGTACCACGAACATCAATGGGACGTTTGCAATCATCAGCGGCGGGATTTACGCCGGGTACACGGGCTGGACGTATGATGGTGAAGCTCTGAATGCAGTTGCGACTTATACGGATGATGAGTTCGACAGCTTAGCTACCACAATTACATACCTTAATGCGGGAAACTCAAACACGGATGCAGAAAAAGCCGAACTTATGGGAGCATGGGATGCTGTCCGTGAAACGAAGGAGGCGCTTTCCTGCATTACGGATGCAGAAAAGGCTTTGGTGGCCTATCAGTTTACCTTGCTATATGATGACACAACGGGGTGGTATGCCGCTGATAACAGTGACAGCTTAAAATTTGAATACATTTATGTGGACGATGACGATGTACCTGAATTGGTCGTGTCTTCAGATAGCAGTTTACCCGCCAGCGCATATTTGTATACTTATTATGATGGGCAGGTGAACATGCTGGGGCAATTTGGCTATTACGGTGACCTGGAATATAGCGAGAAAAATAACGTGATACTAAGTGGATTGTCCCGCCAGGGCTATATTGAATATTATTACTATGAGATACTAAACGGTACAGCAAGCCTGATACATTATTTTTCATGTTCTTATGACGAAAAAACGATAATCGATACGGGAGAGTGGGTTTATTCGGACTGTAAGATCGATAATGTGTCGGTATCGGAGTCCGTTTACAGCGCAACTCTTTCAGAGATTACAGATGATATTACGTTCACAGTTGCAGGCCATTCAACCGGGCAGTATGTATATCAGGCAATGGGAAGTTATTAACCGTAAATCAAGATGGAGGAAAATAAAGATGTCAAAGCAACAGAAAAAACGTATAGGACACAAGCATTTGTGGAGCGCCATGGTCATTGTGATGCTGTTCGCGATCATTGTGGGAGCGACAGCCGGGTGTCAGGCGAGAGAAGAAACCGATTCCTATGCGGACAGTGAGGATGATTACACGGAAAGGGAGAGTGATACGCTGTATGCAGATGTGGAGGAGGAGAGCGTCTCTGCAGAGGATATATCGGAGCCGGAACCGGAAACGGATACCTACGCTCTATACGCGGAAGTCGTTCAGGAATACGAGGACACCTACGGCGAGGGCGCATGTATCGTTGAGTATGAATATGGTTCCGGTAACGCTTCTTACATAATGAACGGCACATACCTTGTTCAGCTCCTTGATTTCAATGGAGATGGGCAGGAGGAGCTTTTGATCGGCGTCTGCACAGATTCCGCTACCTCCTGGGTCGATGTGTGGGCCTATGAGGACGGAGAGGTGGTCAAGGTCTATTCGCCTGAGCTACAGGCGGAGGAGTCCCTTTATACTTATGGGAGCGGATATGCCTATTATAATATCGCGCATGGCAGCGACATAGGTTTATATGTGGAATATACTTCATACAACGGAAAGATTTACCTGATACAAGGCTTCAGAGGCTCGAGTGAACAATATTATTATTTCGAATACATAGATGGAACGTTCCGGAGAGTAAAGACCATAGAGATTCTGGAAGATGACAACTGGACCCCACAGATTGACGGGCAGACGGTGACCGACGAGGAGTGGAGCAGTGAGCTGGCCCTCTGGAACGACGGATTGGTGTCGTATCTTGTGAGAGGCGGCGGCGCGGAAATGGGCGATACGCTGCTGGAAATCACCGCGAAGACAAAGGCCATTCTTGGAATGGAGGCCGAGGAGACCGACCTGGCCGCATATGCCAGCGTTTTGCAGCAATACGAGGAGACCTACGGCGCGGGTGGCTATCAGGAATATGAGTACGCAGGATACGGGGTGACAGGAACATATTTTGCGCAGCTGCTGGATTTTGATGGCGATGGCGTGGAGGAGCTGCTGGTGGGCGTCTATGACAAGGATAACTATAGCAATATAACATCAGTGGCTGACGGATACAGATACCCATGGGTGGAGATATGGGCCTTATTGGATGGAAACGCAACGAAGGTATACTCGCCCGATATGCAGTGCGAATCCGCGGGGACGAATAACGTGTTTGGCGGCGATATCAGCACCTATATAGCATATACAGTCTATGATGGAAGGATCTATATGCTCCAGGGAACTAGAGGATATGCGCCGGTACTGTATTATTACGGCTACATCGATGGAGAATTTCAGCTGGTCCGATCGGTCGACTATTGTGAGGCAGATGACTATTACAGTATTGACGGCGTTTCGGTAACCCAGGATGAGTTTGAGGCAGAACAGGAAGCCTGGGATGCCGGCCTGGTCTTATATTGCGTTTTTGGTGCAACGGAAGATCAACTGCAGACTGTAAGTGAGATCACCGCGCAGACAAAGGCCCTTCTTGGAATGGGGGACGAGGAGACCGACCTGACTGTGTATGCCGACGTTGTGCAGCAATATGAGGACACCTACGGCACCATCGGCTATAATACCTACTACCAGAACCGGGAGGCCCAGACGGGGGAGGCCTATATGCTCACAGGCCTGTGCCTGGTGCAGCCCATCGACTTTGACGGGGATTCCGTCTATGAGCTGCTGATCGGCTATGGAGAGACGGTCGATGCATCCACCGGACAGACGGAGGTATACGGGGACGTGTGGGGACTGGATGGCGATACCCCCGTCCTGCTCTACAGCGGAGCCAGCTTCCCGGGGGAGTCGTACTATAATGCGATTGCCTATAAGAATGAGGACGGCGTATATTATCTTTACGATGGATATTCTGAAAACAGATTTGCCCACGTTGATATTTATTGTCTGACGGACGGGAGCTTCACGAAGGTCTATACGCTGGAGGCGGATTTCTCCGGCGACAGTCCGCTCTATACCATGAACGGGACGGCGATCAGCATGACCGAGTATGCGGGATATGTCTCCGACGGCCTTACGGAATTCTATGCTCAGGTCTCCAGCCTGGAGGCCTTCGAGACCTGCCGGGATGATTTGATTTCAGTATTCAATCAAATGGGACTGAAGTGAACAGGCTTTTATAATGGGGAAAAATTATAATATAGGGGGGAAGTGAAGAAATGAAGGTATGGAAAATCATCTCTGGTGTTGTATCTATCTTCTTTTCTCTGATAACACTGTACGCGGAGTTCATGAATGAGATTGCACGGTCAGCTACGGATGGGTATGTATTCCTGTGGGGGCTTGGTGCGTGTTTACTAGTGTTGGTAGGTGGAACCGTAGCTGTTTCTACCAGTAATAGCAAGAGCGTAGTAAGTTGTGCGTGGACAGTCGTTTTGTACGGAGCTGCAATGATTTTGGATATATGCATTGGTGTGTGGACAAACAATGGAAATGCGCAATTTTCCTCTGACTTTATGCTGTGGTGCATATGGAATCTTATTTGCATGATGGTTGCCGTAATAAGTATTGCAACGACAGTATCTCAGAGTCAGCAATTAGAAGAAAATAGCAGCCAAACCATTTCCAGCCATGATAATACATACCATACAAATTCAAATGCCAGCGTTAAAAGGCCCGGTCTGATAAATGCTGTAACGGTGCTTTGCGTCATAGTTGTAGCTTTGGTCTTCTTTGCCACAAGAGGAAAAAACGACTCCGAGGTTGCTGACTCTGGCAGAACATCAAGTGCAGTATCATCTACGGTTGAATCGTCATCAGCTACAACTCGTCCTACATCAACCACAAAACCAACGGAAGCTCCTGCGGCGAGTATAGAAACCCCTGTGGTCTATGACGAGAATGGAATTACTATTACTGCCACAGCGATTAATGACGACTCTATCGACTTTACCATAGTTAATGATGCGGATTTCGATATATATGTTCAATTCAGTTATCTTGTTGTTAATGGAGCTTCTGCAACGGGTGTTATGTGGTGTGATGTTGCAACAGGGAAAAAGGCTAACACAACTCTGTATTTCACAGATTTAGATTATCTGAATATCACGGAGATTGTAAGCGCAGAGCTAATGTATGGCTACATCCTCAACACAGACACGGATGAGGTCGTTGACTATCTGGACTTCAGCCTGACTACCACAAAAGCAGACTCATACAAGCAATCGTTCGACATATACGGGGACGCCCTTTACGACGATGGCGATTATGCTGTATATGGTTCTTTCTTTGGAAGTACCCCCGTTGTCTTGATTGAAAACGATACGGACAGTGCAATATATGTACATTTTGACAATGTGTCAGTAAGCGGTGTAATGGTATATCCATATACCACTTCGGGTACTCCTGTTTACCCCGGAACAGTCAGAGCGTTTGAGCTGGGGCTTTACTCATCAAACCTAGCAGAGGCAGGGCTGGAGAAGAACGATGTAGACAACATTTCTTTCGCTGTTGAATTCAACCGATACACGCAGGGGAGTGTTTCAACAGCAGATGACCTATACCAGACCGAGGAACTGACTATCACAAAAGATTGAGATGGAGTCTGCCTAAAGTACATATATCGGAAAACTCTGATTTATTTCTACAACACTTAAACAGGCTATGTGGCGCTTTTCTTAGAAAGGAAATTATAACCCCTGGCGTTGCATCGGGAAGGAAAACGTTCCAGCGAACATGGGATTGTGGCGATAGCTTCTCGCAGGTAATACCACTGTTTCATTGGAGCTTACGGTCTCCCATCTTGACAGATGGGGGGCCGTCTTTTATAATGGAGAAAAATACATAAAAAAATTTATGTGAAAAGGCGGGTCAGATATATGGCGAAGGTGGCGATTGTGACGGGGGGCAGCTCCGGCATCGGGCTGGAGACCGTCCGGGCCCTGCGTGAGGCGGGGTGCGTGGTCTATGCTGTCAGCCGCAGGCCCTTTGAGGAACCGGGGGTTTTTCATATCCTAGGGGATGTGACGGAGGACGAGGCCGTTCAGGCCGCCGTGGAGCGGGTATACCGGGAGCAGGGCCGCATCGACATTCTGGTGAACGATGCGGGCATGGGCATCTCCGGCGCGGCGGAATTCAACGGCGGCCCGGCGGGGCGGTATCTGTTCGATGTGAATTTCTTCGGCATGACCCGCTTTTGCGACGCCGTCATGCCTTATATGCGCAGCCAGGGTGAGGGCCGCATCGTGAACATCGGCTCCATCGCGGGGATCGTGCCCATCCCCTTCCAGGCCTATTACTCCGCCTCCAAGGCGGCGGTACACAGCTATACCATGGCCCTGGCCAATGAGATACGGCCCTTCGGCATCACCGTGTGCGCCCTCATGCCGGGGGACATCGCCACCGGCTTCACCGCCGCGCGGGACAAGCTCCACCAGGGGGACGATATCTACGGCGGGCGGATAGGCCGCTCCGTGGCGAAAATGGAGCACGATGAGGAGACGGGCATGACCCCGGCAAGGGTGGGGGCCTTCGTTGCGAAGCTGTGCCTGAAAAAGCGGGTCAAGCCCCTTTACAGCCTGGGCTTTTTCTACGGGTTGGTGAAGGTGCTTTCAAAGCTGCTGCCGGCGGGCCTATTTAACCGGCTGGTGGGGCTGCTTTATGCGGCGTGAGGGGGAGACGATGAAAAAGCTGTCCAGAAAGGAAAATATATTGCAGGGGGTGAAGTTCACCCTGTTCTCCTGCTCGGCGGGCATCATTCAGGCCGTCAGCTTTGCCCTTTTGAATGAGCTGACAGGCTTTCCCTATTGGCCCTCTTATCTCATCGCCCTGACCTTGTCCGTGCTGTGGAACTTTACCCTGAACCGCCGGTTCACCTTCAAATCTGCCGCCAATGTGCCGGTGGCCATGCTGAAGGTGCTGGGCTATTACTGCGTGTTCACCCCGCTGTCCACCATCGCGGGGAACTATCTGACGGAGACCCTGGGCTGGATGGAGTATCTTGTCCTGGCCGGTACCATGGTGACCAATTTCGTTACGGAGTTTCTGTTTGACAGATTCGTGGTATTCCGGGATTCGATCAATACCAACGGAAAGTGAAGGAGAGGCATAACCTGCCTCTCCCTTTTTGTTCACCTGCCGAAAAGCCCTTCTTCCTTCAATATCTCCAGCACTCTCGCTTCGCGTTCGAGCATGAGCGGGTCCTTTGGCCCGTGTCCGGGGGATCGGTTGGCTGCGATGGCCTTTTCGGGCTCGACCCAGACGAGGGTGAAGCCCTCGCTTGCCTCGTATTCGCACAGCGCCTGAGATGCGGTAGCGTCTTCCACCTCGCAAAGATAATAAAAATTATCCTGCAAAAGATAATCCTCCCCCTCGTAGAGGCTCCTCTGGATTCTGTGCACATAGCCGAATTCCCGAACGGTGGAGGGAATGACGGCCAGGCCCGCTTCCTCCAGGGTTTCCCGTATCATGGCCTGCTCCTTTGTCTCTCCCGGCTCGATGCCTCCCCCGGGGAATTTATAATAATCATACTTCCGGCTGTAGACCATGGCGGCCCGGCCGGTTTTTATAGTGATGCAGCGGGCGGAATGGCGGATAAAGCCGGTTCCGTTTATGTCATAGTCCTTTGTGTCTATCGCAAATAAAAGCCGCATAAAAATTTTACCTCCTGCAATTAGGGATACGAAAACAGGCACGGCAGCCGGCCGTGTCTGTTTTCGGCTCAAATTTACGGAGCTCCGTATCAGAACACCTTTTCATATACCAGCCGGACGGGGTCCCGTTCGACGGTATCGGTCAGGCGGATGGCGCCGCGCAGCGTATAGCCGCAGGAGGCCAGGAGGGCCTGCATGGGCTTATTCAGGGGATGGGTATCGCAGCGGAGGGCAGTACAGCCGGAGCCCAGGGCCAGATCCTCCCCCAGCTGCATCATCTCCCTGGCCAGGCCCCGGCCCCGATAGGACGCCGCCACGGCGACCCGGTGGAGGGTGCCGTATGGCCCGTGGGAGTGGAACGCATCCTCCAGAGGGGCATAATCCGCCTCCGGGGTCAGATACAGGCTGACGCACCCGGCGGGCTCCTCCTCATGGGTGAACAGCCAGCAGCCTCCGGCGTCGATGTCCCGGCGGAATACGGCCTCGTTAGGGAAACCGTCCTGCCACTGGGGAACGTCCATCTCCCGCAGAAGGTCCCCGCCCTGGCGGGCGATGGAGAGGAGAGCGTCCATATCCGCCTCCGTGGCCCGGCGGCAGTCGTAATGGAGGCGCTCCCGGCCGGTCAGACGGAGAACGGTCTCCTTTTCCTCCTTCGTTTGAGGCTGGAAGGCGGCGAACATATCCGGCCGCCGGGCCTGGGTGCGGATGAGCTGCTGCTCCCGCCGCCATACGTCCACATCCCGATGGTTGCCGGTGCGCAGAACCTCCGGCACGGCCAAGCCCTCCCATACCTCCGGGCGGGTGTATTGAGGGTATTCCAGAAGGCCGTCCCAGTGACTCTCTCCCATATAGCAGGCCGGGTCGGACAGCACACCCGGCAGCAGACGGCATACGCTGTCCGCGATGGCCATGGCGGGGATCTCCCCGCCGGTCAGGACGAAGTCCCCGATGCTCATCTCCTCATCGCAGCAGAGCTGTATGAACCGCTCGTCCACTCCCTCATAATGGCCGCAGACCAGCACCAGATGGTCATAATCTCCCGCCAGGCGGCGGGCCTGGGTCTGGTCGAAGCGCGTTCCCTGGGGGGACATATAGATGACCCGCCGCTGCCGGTCGCCGGCCTGGGCGGTAACGTGGTCGAGGCAGGCCTTCAGCGGCTGTGCCATCATGACGCAGCCCCAGCCGCCCCCATAGGGGTAGTCGTCCACCTGCTGCTGCTTATTGGTGGTGAAGTCCCGTATCTGGACGCAGTTTATCTCGATCAGGCCCTTTTTGGCTGCCCGCCCCAGGATGGAGGAGGACATCATCGCGTCCACCGCCTGAGGAAACAGGGTCAGTATATCGATCCGCATAGACATGATTTATCTCATCCCATATAAAAGACAGGCGGGAGCAAGGACTCCCGCCATTTGTTTTCTGTGTTACATTCCCTCGATCAGCCGCACGGTGACCACGCCGGCGTCGGGGTCTTTTTTCAGTACGAAGGCAGGGACATCGGGAATCAGGATCTCCCGCTGGCCCCGGACCACCAGAACGCTGGCAGCCGGCTCGGACAGCACGTCCTCCAGAATGCCGAGGGCGTTTCCCGCCTCATCGGTCACCTGCGCACCCAGAATGTCCTGGATAAACACCGCGCCCTCCGGCAGACGGGCCTCCGCCCGGTCGATGAAGATGGTCTTTCCCTTCAGGGTCATGGCGGCGTTTACGTCCTCATAGCCCTCCAGAGCGGCGATGCACATGGTCTTTTGCACCCGGCAGGAGCGGACGGCCACCGCCGCTCCGTCGATATAGAAGCGGGAAAAGCGGGTCAGAAACGCCGGCTCATCCGCCCAGGGCTGAATTTTTACCTGGCCCTGGACGCCGTGGGTGCTGACAATCTGGCCGGCCTCAAGATAGGGCTTTTTCAATCCAGGATCTCAACGGATATCCGCTGGCCCTGGCGCTGGGCCACGGCCTTCATCAGGACGCGGATCTGGCGCACGATGCGGCCCTTGCGGCCTATGACCTTGCCCATATCTCCATCGGCGACCCGCACCTCGAACACGGTGGTGCCGCCGGATACGCGCTCATCCACCGTGACCTGATCCGGGTGATCCACCAGGCTTTGTATGATATAGGTCAGAAGTTCCTTCATTGGACGGCTCCTGGCCTTATTCCGCCTGCTGGGCCTGCTGCGCCTCCGCCAGCTTGAGAAGTCCACGGACGGTGTCGGTGGGCTGAGCGCCGCAGGAGATCCAGTATTTCGCCCGCTCCATGTTGATGCTGATGGCGGCAGGGGTGACCATGGGGTCATAGGTGCCCAGCTCCTCGATGTTCCGGCCATCCCGGGGAGAGCGGCTGTCCGCCACCACGATGCGGTAGAAGGGAGCCTTCTTTGCGCCCTGACGCTTCAGTCTGATCTTTACCATTGTCTTGTCCTCCAAAATATATTTGTTTGTTTTGTTTGGAGCCTGTTTCCACAGGCTCATATTCAAAAATCCTGTTCGGATATTGAAGCGAGTTTATTTAAAAGCCGAAAAGCCCGGCCTTTTTACCCATGCGGCGGCCCTTTTTGGAGCCGGACATCTGCTTGACCATGGCGTTCATGGCGTCGAAGCCCTTCAGAAGCCGGTTGATCTCCACCACGCTGGTGCCGGAGCCTGCGGCGATGCGCTTTTTGCGGCTGGCGTTCAGGATGGAGGGGTTGTCCCGCTCCTTCTGGGTCATGGAGAGGATGATGGCCTCCGTGCGGGCCATGGCCTTGGGGTCTATCTTGGCCCCCTTGAGCTGACGGGCATCCAGCCCGGGCACCATGGCGGCCAGGTCCTCTATGGAACCCATGTCCTTCATGGAGCGGAGCTGTTCCAGATAGTCCTGAAGGGTGAAGCGGTTTTTCATCAGCTTGTCCGCCATCTCGGCGGCCTTTTTCTGATCCACCGCCTGCTCCGCCTTCTCGATCAGGGTCAGCACATCGCCCATGCCAAGGATGCGGCTGGCCATACGGTCAGGGTGGAACACCTCTATGGCGTCCAGCTTCTCCCCGGTGCCCACGAATTTCACGGGCTTTCCTGTGACTGCCCGGACGGACAGGGCCGCGCCGCCTCTGGCGTCGCCGTCCAGCTTCGTCAGCATGACGCCGGTGATGCCCAGCGCCTCGTCGAAGGCGGCGGCGGCGTTCACCGCGTCCTGGCCGGTCATGGCGTCCACGGTCAGCAGTATCTCCGCCGGGTCAACGGCAGCCTTGATGTTTTTCAGCTCATCCATCAGCGCCTCGTCCACATGGAGGCGGCCGGCGGTATCCAGAAAGACCACGTCATTCCCGTGGCGGCGGGCGTGCTCCACAGCGGCCTTGGCGATATCCACCGGGTCGATCTGGCCCATCTGGAACACAGGAATGCCTACCTGCTCGCCCACGGTCTCCAGCTGCTTGATGGCGGCGGGGCGGTATACGTCACAGGCGGCCAGAAGGGGCCGCTTGTTCTGGTGCTTTTTCACCCAGGCGGCCAGCTTTGCGGTATTGGTGGTCTTGCCCGCGCCCTGCAGGCCCACCACCATCACCACGCTGGGTACCCGGGAGGAGTAGTTCAGCTTCTCCGCCTTGCCGCCCATCAGAGCGGTCATTTCCTCGTTGACGATCTTGATGACCATCTGGGCGGGATTCAGGCTCTCCAGGATCTCTGTGCCGGTGGCCTTTTCCGTGACGGTGTTCACGAAATCCTTGACCACCTTATAGCTCACGTCCGCTTCCAGGAGTACCATCCGGACCTCCTTCATGGCGGTCTTGACGTCCGCCTGGGTCAGGCGGCCCTTGCCGCGGAGCTTTTTGAAGATGTTGTTAAGTTTTTCCGACAGACTTTCAAAGGCCATGGTATATTACTCCAAATCGTCCAGCCGCGCCAGCAGAGCGCGGCCGCGCTCATCATCCGGGAGAAGGGGCGCCAGGTCTCTGCGGAGCGCCTGTATCTGCCCGCGCCGCTCCAGATGGCGGCGGACGAGACCGGTTTTTGTTTCAATGTCCTGCAGGGAGGTCTCCGCACGGCGGAGAATGTCCCACACCCCCTGGCGGGTCAGACCGCCCAGCTGGGCGATCTCCGAAAGGGAATAGTCCTCGTTCCAGTGCAGATCGCAGTATTGCCGCTGCTTTTCCGTAAGAAGGTCTCCATAGAAGTCCAGCAGAAGGGAGCGGTCCAGGGGCGTGCTTTCCATGCTGGAAGGACCTCCTTTCAAGTAATACTGCTTTACAGCCCATATATCATACACCTATGGCGCGTGGCTGTCAAGTGTTTTTCCCAAACAGGCGGAGACATCTGTATATTCCCCGGAAAAGGCGGGTAAGATTCCTGATATGGAAATGATTCGTAATGAAAGCCTGGCCGGATGGGGCGAACAAGCGGCCAGGAGCATCCCCATCACCGGCGCCATATCCGCCCGGCGCACCGAGAGGCGTCTGCGGGAGGCCATGGGCCGGGTATCTGACAGGAGCCGGGACGAAAAGGCCCCGGCCTGGTATGCGGACAATGAATATCTGGCACGGCGGGAGGGGAGCCTGGCGCTTCAGGCCTTCCATAACGCCGGACGGCTGCGCTGGGGCCCGGACGGGGCGGCGCTGGTCATGCTGTGCCGGCAGCTGGTGCAGGCCGGCCCTATCACAGAGGAGCGCATGGAGGAGTTCCTCACAGGGGCCAGGCGTACCGATGTGCTGCCGGAAAACGAGGCTGCTCTGGTGGGGGCGGCCCTGCGCATGGCGGTGATCCAGGAGCTGGGCCGGGAGGATATGGACGGCTCCGGGGCCGGGGAGCTGTTCACCAGCCTGCGTACCCTGTCGGAGCTTGATCTGACCCACGCCCTGGAGCGCTCCGACCCGGTGGACGCCCTGCTCCGGCAGGATGAGGTGTATCCCAAAATGGATGAGGAGAGCCGGGCCATGTATCGGGCGCGGTGCCAGAAGCTTGCGAAAAAGCACGGCGTATCTGCCGTCAGGGAGGCCCAGACCGCCCTGGACGGGGGATTGCATGACTATCTCTTTCCGCAGACAAAGCGCACGGGAGCCGGATATATCGCTGCCCAGGCGCTGCTGACGGTAGGACTGTCCCTGCTGGCGGGCGCGGCCTCCGGATGGATATGGACGGCGGCGCTGGTGCTGCTGCCTGTGTCGGAGCTGGTGCGGTCCCTGATGGATGGGGCGCTGCTGCGGGTGGTGAAGCCTCGGCGGCTGCCCCGGCTGGCGCTGGAGGAGGGCCTGGGCCGGGAGGGGCGGACGGTGTGTACCGTATCCCTGCTGCTTGCAGACAGCGAGACGGGCCTGGCTCTGGCAAAGCGGCTGGAGGAATACCGTCTTGCCAGCCGGGACTGCGGGAAGGAGCTGCTGTTTGCGATTCTGGCCGATCTGCCGGACGGAAGGGAATATCCCGGCCCCGGCGGGGCGGAACGGCTGGAGGAGCTGAGGGCTGTCATAGACGGGCTGAATGAGACCTATGGCGGAGGTTTTTTCCTGCTGACCCGGCGGCCTGTATGGGATGAGCGGGAGAAGGTATTCACCCCCTGGGAGCGGAAGCGGGGGGCGGTGATGGAGCTGGCCCGCCTGGTGCGGGGCCGGGCCAGCTCTCTCCAGTGTCTGGCCGGGGACGGAAAGGAGCTTTTTGCGGAATATATCCTGTGTCTGGACGGGGATACCCGCCTGGTGCCGGGGGCGGCCCGGGCGCTCATCGGCGCGGCCATGCATCCGCTGAACAGGCCCGTGGTGGAAAAGGGCACGGTGGTCAGGGGCCACGGCGTCCTCCATCCCCGTATGTCCGTGGAGCTGGATAAGGCCCTGGCCACGGATTTTGCCCGCATATGGGCGGGGCAGGGGGGCACGGACCCCTACGGCGCGCCCACCGGGGAGCTGTTCACGGACCTTTTCGACCGGGGCGGCTTTTCCGGCAAGGGCGTCGTGGACGCGGAGGCCTATCTGCAGTGCCTGGAAAATCGTTTTGGGGACGGACGTGTTCTGAGCCATGATGCATTGGAGGGAGCCTATCTGCGGGGAGCCTATGTGGGGGACGTGGAGCTGACGGATGGGGCCCCGGTGACTGCCGGAGCGTGGTTTCGCCGGATGCACCGCTGGGTGCGGGGGGACTGGCAGAACCTGCCGTGGCTTTTCAGGGCCGGACGGGAGCTGACAGCCCTGGATAAATGGCGGCTGCTCGACAGTATGCGCCGGAGCCTGGTAGCGCCGGGGGCGCTGGCATGCTTTCTGTGCGCCTTCTTCCTGTCGGGGGCGCTGCCTGCCGGGATTACGGCGCTCATATGCCTGGGGGCGGAGGCCGTGCGGGACGCCTTCGCGGGGCTGTTCTCCCGGACGGGAGACGTGCGCCTGCGGTGCCGCAGCGGGGTGCTGCGGGGCCTGGGCGGGTCGCTGACCCGGCTGATGGCCCGGCTCATCTTCCTGCCATGGGAGGCCTATACCTGCGTATCCGCCGTGATAACGGCCCTGTGGCGCATGGGGGTCAGCCACCGGCATATGCTCCAGTGGGTGCCGGCGGCCCAGACGGAGGGCCTGGGACGGCAGCCTGCGGCCATGTGGTTTTCTGTGGCGGGAGGCCTGGCTCTGATGCTGCTGGCTCCCGGACCGGCAGGTAAGGCCAGCGGGGTGGTGTGGCTGTGCGCACCGGCCTTTGCCTGCCTTACCGGTCAGCCCCGGATGCCCCGTAACGATCTGACGGAAGCTGACAGGGCCTTTCTGCAAAACAGCGCCCAGGCCATATGGGGCTATTTCGCCCGGTATTGCAGCCGGGAGGATCATTGACTGCCCCCGGATAACGTCCAGGTGCAGCCCCCCAAGGGGGCGGCCCGGCGCACCTCGCCCACCAATATCGGCATGGCTCTGGTATCCGCCCTGGGGGCGATGGAGCTGAAGCTGGCCCCGGAGACGGAGGCCATGGCCCTGATCGAGCGGATGCTGTCCACCGTTGAACGGCTGCCCAAGTGGCGGGGCCATCTGTATAACTGGTATGATACCGGCACCTGCGCGCCCCTGCAGCCGGCCTATGTGTCCACCGTGGACAGCGGGAACCTGTGCGCCGGCCTGATCTGCCTGTCCCACGGGCTGAAGGCCCATGGCCGCCCGGATCTGGCGGAGCGGGCCGGGACGCTGGCGGCAGATATGGAGCTGGGGGCGCTGTATGACGAAAAGCGGCGGCTGTTCCGCATAGGCATCGACCCGGCCTCGGAGACCGTCTCTCCGGGCCACTATGATCTGATGGCCTCGGAGGCGCGGCTGACGAGCTATCTTGCCTGCGCAAGAGGGGAGGTCCCTCTCCGCCACTGGCAGGCCCTGAGCCGGGCGCGGCTGTCCCTGGACGGGTGGCGGGGGCTTGCCAGCTGGTCCGGGTCCATGTTTGAATATCTGATGCCGGAGCTGTTCCTGCCCCTGGTGAACGGCTCCATGCTGTGGGAGACCGGGCGCTTCTGCCTCTATGCCCAGCGGCGGCGGGGAGCGCAGACGGACGCGCCCTGGGGCAATTCCGAGAGCGCCTTTTTCTCCCTGGATGCAGGGATGGATTACCGATACAAGGCCCATGGAACGGGGACGCTGGCCCTGCGCCGGGATATGGACGGGGAACTGGTGGTGGCTCCATACGCCAGCTTCCTGGCCCTGTGCGTCCATCCCAAGGCGGCGGTGAAAAACCTGCGCCGCCTGAAGCGGATGGGGATATATGGTCAGTATGGCTTTTATGAGGCTCTGGATATGACCCCCGGCCGCACCGGGAAAAAGGGAGAGCCGGTGGCCTGTTTTATGAGCCACCATCTGGGCATGAGCCTTTGTGCGGCGGCGAACTGCCTGGCCGGCGGCGTCATGCGGCGGTATTTCATGGCAGAGCCGTCCTGCGCCGCCTTCAAGCCCCTGCTAGCCGAGCGGGTGCCCCTGGGCGGGGCCGTGCTGCGCAGGAGTAGGAGCCCTGTGACCCGCCCACCGGAGAGCCGCCAGGAGCGGCCCGTGTTCACATGGGAGGGCCAGGGAGCCGACCCTGCCGCGCCGGCGTGGCTGCCCCTGTCGAACGGGGTATATTCCCTGCTGGTATGCGATGATGGCCGGTGCATGGCCCGGACCGCCGGCCTTCTGATGTATCGGCCGGAGGGGCTGAGCCTGTCCGTGAACGGTGTTCCCCTGGGCCCCTCCCGCCGTGCGGCAGTATTCTGTCCCTGGCGGTATGAGGCCGGGGCGGTGACCTTTACGACCCGACAGGGGGGATAATGTTATGTCAACTACAATGGCGGCTGCCTCCGGGGAGCAGGGAGAGCTGCGCCGCATAACAGGCCCAAGCGGCGGCCAGCTGGAGATAAGGTTTGAGCCGGTGCTGGCACGAGAATCGGATTATGTCGCCCATCCTGCCTTCTGGCGGCTGGGCCTGGAGGTGCTGGGACGTTCCGGCTCGGTGCTGGTGCGGCGGCTCGCCAGAGGCAGTCTGCCGGAGGTGTGGCTGTGCCTGACCGCCACGGTGGAGCTGAAGATCGCAAAGGGGGCCGGGTGGCAGATGAACGACCCGGTCATTATCCGGGCCGTGCTGCCGGAGGGCGGCTGCGGGGCGCTGGCCCTTTGCTTCGGCCGCAGCCGGGAGGAGGTCATGGCCGGTGCCCGGCGTATTCTGGCCGGAGGCGGCGGAGATATGGCCGCATCCATGGCGGGACTTCTGGGCATGGGGGCAGAGGGTATGGCTGCGGCCTTTGCGCTCTGCGGCGGTATATGCGCTCCCAGGGTCCGGGTGGATGCAGACTGTACCCGCGAGGCCCTGTGGAAGCAGGGGCTTAGCGGCGATCTGCCCATTTTGTATGTCCGGGCGGACAAGGAGTTGGACGAGGCCCGCCGGATGATAAAGCGCCATGCTCTGCTGGCCGCCTGCGGCGTCCGGGCCGATTTGGTCATTGACACCGGGGAGGAGGGAGCCTATCTTCGGCCTCGCGGGGAGGCTCTGCGCCGGTATCTGGATAAATACGGCCTGGCGGGCTTTGAGGGGACGAAGGGGGGCGTTCACTTTGCAGGGGGCGATGTGGTGGCCGCCTCGGCCCTGCTGCCGCCTCCCAGACGGGAGCGGGAGAGCGTCCGCCTGCCCGGTCTGCGTCCGGCCCCGGAGCGGGGAGAGAGCGTGCCGGATATAGTCTATCTCACCGGCGGCGCGGCGGCGTTTCAGACGCCCCCTCTGCCACCCAGGGCCTGGTGCAATGTGATATCGAACGGAGCCTTCGGCTATCTGGCCGCGGACTGCGGCACAGGCTTTATGTGGCGGGAAAACGCCAGGGAGTGTCCCGTAAACCCATGGGAGAACGACCCCATGGCGACCCGGGGCGGGGAGACGCTGGAGATGGTCACCGCCCAGGGGCGGCAGACCCTTTTTGCGGACGGCCATACGCCTTGCCGGGTGATACACGGCTTCGGCTGGAGCCGCTGGGAGCAGGAGGGCTGCGCCGTCACTGCCTTCGTCCCGGCGGGGTATAAGGCCCGCATCCTGCTGATCGAGGGCGGAGAGCAGGCCTATATCGGCTGGCATCTGCCCCTGGCCCTCGCGCCGGAGGCTATGGACAGGGTCTGCACCGTTACCGGCTTTGAGGACGGCTGCCTGACGGCGGAAAATCCCCGGAGCCTTTATCCGGCGGATACCTTCCGGGCGGCCTTCAGCAGGAAGCTGTCCGGCTTCACCGGGGACGAGGCGGCCTGGCTGGAGGGAAAGCTGGACGGAAGGACCGGCTCCGGCCTGCGGCCCTGCTTCGGGGCTCTGTGGAAGGGCGGCGGCGTCAGTGTGGTGGCCTGCGGCTATGAGGACGCGGCGACGTTGCAGATGCTGGCCGGTCCGGACAGAGCGGCCCAGGAGCTTCTGAAGGTGCGGGACGGCTGGCGCACCACCCTGGGCCGGGTGCGGATCAGGACCCCGGACGAGGATTTGAACCGCATGATGAACGGCTGGGCGGCCTATCAGGCCCTGTCCTGCCGGATGCTGGGCCGGACGAGCCTATACCAGAGCGGCGGGGCCTATGGCTTCCGGGACCAGCTTCAGGATGCGGTAAATCTGATCGCCGTCGATCCGGCTATCGCCCGGGAGCATATCCTTCGCTGCTGCGCCCGGCAGTTCCGGGAGGGGGATGTGCTCCATTGGTGGCATGAGACTCCAGCGGGGCCGAAGGGGGTCCGCACGCGCTGCTCGGACGATCTGCTGTGGCTGGCCTGGGCCCTGTGTGAATATACGGAAAAGACCGGGGACAGGGCTCTGTGCGGCCGGAAGGCTCCCTGGCTGGAGGGAACAGCCCTCCGGCCGGAGGAATCGGACCGGTACTTTGCCCCCGCCCTTACCGGGGCGGAGAGCACGGTTCTGGAGCATGCCTGCCGGGCCATGGACTGTGTCCTTCGCCGGGGAGACGGCCCTCACGGGCTGCTCCTGACCGGCTCAGGGGACTGGAACGACGGTATGGACAAGGTGGGAGGCGAGAGCGTTTGGCTGACCTGGTTTTTTGTCCACATCGCCGGGCGTATGGCCGCCCTGATGAAAAAGGAGGGGCGGGAGGATGGAGAGAAATACGCCCGGGCCGCCGCAAAATACACCCAGGCGGCGGAGCGTGCCTGGGACGGGAGCTGGTATCTCCGGGGCTGGTGGCAGTCCGGCGCGCCCCTTGGGGCGGTGGGCTCTCCCGCCTGTGCCATCGACTCCATCGCCCAGAGCTGGGCGGCCTTCTGTCCGCAGGCGGACAGAGGCCGGGTGCGCACGGCGCTGACCGCCTGTGCAGAGCAGCTGTACGACCCGGCCCACGGCCTTACGAGGCTTTTTGCGCCGCCCTTCGGAGACGGAGGCCGGGACCCGGGCTATATCCGGGCCTGCGGCCCCGGCTTCCGGGAAAACGGCGGACAGTATACCCATGGGGCCCTGTGGCTGGCCTCCGCCCTTTTGCAGGAGGGGCTCACAGAGATGGGCGGCGCCATCCTGCTCGATACCGTGCCGGGCCGCCATCCCGCCGCCCAGTGGCAGGCGGAGCCGTATGTCCTGGCGGCGGACGTTTCCGCGAATGAGGATCACTATGCCCGGGCGAACTGGAGCTGGTACACCGGCGCGGCCGGCTGGTTTTTCCGGGTGGTGCTGGAGGACCTGCTGGGCATCCGCCGGAAGGACGGCCGCCTGACCGTCGACCCAAGGCTCCCTGCCGGCTGGGAGGGCTATGAGGCGGATGTGTATGGAAAGCATATCGAGGTGAAGTACGGAAGGGTGAAAATAACATGACGGTGCAATGAGGCGAGAAAGCCCATCCGTCATACTGCTGCGCGGGGACGCCCTCTCCCCGGTAAAGGGGCAAGGGGGCCCCCCCCCCCCCCCGTCCCACTGTGCGGGGGGGCGCTCCCCCCCCGCCTCTGTCGGTGTCGCCGCCCCCCCCCGCGGCCGGAGGAGGGACTTTCTGTGGCGACTGCGAGAAATTTACAATCTTGACATTTTCAATACTAACGCCTTCCATTCTGGAAAGAGAAAAATTAGTAATACCAATACTTTGAAGGAGTTATTAGTGATT